>JBOHWA010000761.1:0-3678 GCA_050735855.1 Binatia bacterium | reverse complement strand
GGCCCGCCCCGGCCCCGCCTGCAGCGCCGCGCAGGTGGCGCACGGCGTTGCTCCTCTTCCTGGCGCTGTTCGTCATCTACGTCGGCAATTTCCGCCTGCGCGGTGCCGGCGACAGCATTCCGACGCGGCTGCTGCCGTTCAGCCTGCTGCGCGAGGGCAATCTCGACCTCGACGAGTTCACCTGGCAGCGCAGCAAGCGCGGGCGGCTGCCGTACTACGTGCACCAGCGCGGGGCGCACATCTACTCGGTGTCGACCATCGCCACCTCGCTCGTCATCACCCCGCTCTACGTGCTCCCGGCGTGGTGGTTGGCGGCGGCTGAGGTCGGCTACGACGACGTGCGCGCGCGCGTGGTCGTCACCGCCATGGAGCGCATCTCCGCCGCGCTGCTCACCGCGCTCTCCGCCGCGTTGCTCTACCTCGTCCTCGGCCGTCTCACGACGCCCGGCTGGGCGCTGACGCTGGCGGTGGTCTACGCGCTGGGCACCAACACCTGGGTGATCTCCAGCCAGGCGCTGTGGCCGCACACGCTGAGCGAGCTGGCGCTGGTCATCCTCTGCGCGGTGTTGCTGCAGGCCGCGCCGTCGCGCGCGGCGCTCGCGTGGGCCGGCGTGGTCGCGGCGGTGGCCGTCGCCAACCGGCCGCAGATGGTCATCTTTGCCGCCCTGGCGCTGGGCTTCGTCTGGGTCCACCACCGCCGCCACGTCGCCGCCTTCGTCGCCGTGCCGGTGCTCGTCGGTGTGGCATTGCTGGCATACAACCAGACCGTTTTCAGCGGCCTCACCGGCGGCTACGGCGGTTTCCGCCAATTCGACGGGCGGCTGTTCGAGGGCATCGCCGGTCTCTTCGTCAGTCCCAACCGCGGCCTGTTCGTGTTCACGCCGATCATGCTGTTCGCCGTCTGGGGCGCGGTGCGGGTGTGGCGCATCGAGGTGCCGGCGTGGCTGCGCTGGCTCAGCCTCGGCGTGGTGGCGCATGTGCTGCTGCACGCCAAGTTCCGCGAGTGGTGGGGGGGCTATACGTACGGTCCGCGCTATCTCACCGATGTGGTGCCGGCCTTGACCCTCTTTCTGGTCTACGGGTTGGTGCCGCTCTGCCGGGCGCGCGCGTGGCGGGCCGTCGGCGCGGTGTTGGCCGTCTATGGCATCGCCATTCAGGCGATCGGCGTCTATGCGGCCGATGACGGGTGGAACCGCGAGCCGGCGCCGTTGGAACGGCGGCCGAATCGGGTGTGGGATTGGTCCGATCTGCAGATCGTGCGCGGTCTGCGCAGCGGCTGGCACGGCGGCGAGTTCGCGCTGGTGATGGTCGATGCCTTCCGCGATGCGGTCCCCGCGCAGCTGGCAGCGCTGAACACCGACGGGCTGCGCACCGAGCTGCACGCCCAGCTGCCGGCCCGGATGGCGCCTGGCAGCACCGTGCGGCGCATCGTGAGCGTCACCAACCGCAGTCCGGTCGCCTGGCCGGCGTTCAACGGCGAGGGCGTCATCAGCGCGCGTTACCTGGTGTTCCTCATGGTGCGCTGGATGGAGGACGGGCAGCTGGTGGCGGGGGTCGGCGATATCCTGCCGCTGCCGGAGAACCTGGCGCCGGACGAGACCGTGCGCATGCGTATCCCGCTGACGGCGCCGCTGCGCGCCGGGCGCTACCAACTCGACCTGCGCGTCACCCAGGGGATCGACGGCAGGCGCGGGATGGCCAGCCCGGATGGGTTTCGCGGCGTCGTGGTGGTCGAGTGAGGTCTGAGGGGCTTTGCCCAGAAAAGAAAACGCAAACCACGGATTGAGCGGATACGAGCCGATCACACGGATGTTCTGAGGGTTCCCTCCGTGAAATCCGTTAATCCGCGCAATCCGTGCTCGGCTTTTCGCTCTTGTGGGCAAAGCCGTCTGAGGGCACGCCGCGAGCCTCGCCCTCCCGGGGGCTAGATCAGGCGCGGCATGGCGCGTTCGAGACAGTCCTTGATCTCGTCGCGGCAGTTGGCGAAGAACGCCTCGTCGCGGCCGGCCGGGTCTTCGATGTTGCCCGGGTGGCCGGCGAAGGCCTTGAGGGTGTAGACCGGTTTGCCGTCCGCCTCGGGAAAGACGGCGCGCAGGATCTCGATCTGCTGATCGGTCATGGCGAGGATCAGGTCGGCCTCGCGCACCAGGTGGCGGTTGGTCTTCAGATCGGTGGCGACGCTGTCGGGCGGCAGGTGGATGCCCTCGTCGCGCAGCACCATGCGGGCGTCGAGCGAGACCAGGGCGCCGTCGCGGGCGAACGGTGCGACGCCGCCGGACTCGACGATCACCTGCTCGTGCAGCGCGCGCTCGCGCAGCATCTTCTTCAACAGCGCCTCGGCGATCGCCGACCGGCTGGTGTTGGCGTGACAGATGATCAGGATGCGGCGGTAGGGCGGGGGCATAGGGGAAGGGGTGAGGGCCGCGGGCGGGGAGCCGCCCGCGGCCGTCGATGGGGCGCGGGGCGTCAGGCGCTGAGCGCCTCGGCCATGATCGCGCCGATGTTCTCCTTGGCGGTGATGCCCTTGGCGAGCTCGGCCTTCAGCTTGGCGCCGAGCTCGGCCGGATCCCAGACCGCCTTCTTGCTGACCTTGCCGACGCTGTGCCAGCCCTGCATCAGCCACACGGTGCCGCCGCCGACGCGGAAGACCTCGCCGTGCACGTCCTTGGCGTCGTCGCTCGACAGCCAGCCGACCAGCGGCGCGATGTTGCGCGGGTCGAAGACGTCGAACTTGCCTTCCGCGACCTGCTTGCCCATGAACGCGGCGGTCGAGGGCGTCGCCTCGACCGTCAAGCGGGTGCGGGCGACCGGCGCGATGGCGTTGCAGCAGACGCCGTACTTCTGCATCTCGGAGTCCATGACGATTGCCATCAGGGCGACGGCCGCCTTGGCGCCGCCGTAGTTGCTCTGGCCCAGGTTGCCGAGCAGGCCGGCGTCGGAGGACGTGTTGACGATGCGGCCGTTGAGCACGTTGCCCTTCTTGTGCTCCTCGCGCCAGTACTCGCACGCATGCCGGCTCATGTTGAAGGTGCCCTTGAGGTGCACCCCGATGACCGAGTCCCAATCCTCTTCCGCCATGTTGAAGATCATCCGGTCGCGCAGGATGCCGGCGTTGTTGACCACGATGTTGAGCTTGCCGAAGTGGTCGAGGGCTGCCTCGACGATGCGCTTGGCGCCCTTGAAGTCGCTGACGCTCTCGCCGTTGGTGACCGCCTCGCCGCCCATCGCCTTGATCTCTTCGACCACCTGCTGGGCGGGGTTCTTGTCCGCCGTGCCGGTGCCGTCGAAGTGCGCGCCGAGGTCGTTGACCACAATTTTGGCGCCCTGCTTGGCCATCAGCAGCGCTTCCTCACGGCCGATGCCGCGGCCGGCGCCGGTGATGATCGCAACTTTCCCTTCGAGCAAACCTGCCATACCGTCCTCCTTGACTCGGGTGTTCGTTGATTTTTTCGGGGTGTGGCCGGTGCCGCGCCGAGGCTGAAATGGGCGCACCGGATCGCGTGACATGTGGCCGCAAAGAAGCGCTGAAGTCAAGGCAGCGAACGACCGCTGGGACGGGTGGCGATGGCCTCGGGGACGGTCCCAATTGGGGCGGCCGCCGGCTCCGATTCTGCACGCACAAACGGCCTCCAACTCTGCAGTTTCTGACCAAACCAGGCGGCCCCGGGTTTTTGGGTT
>JBOHWA010000760.1:0-1665 GCA_050735855.1 Binatia bacterium | reverse complement strand
GCTCTACGGCGCCCGTGTCCGCAGCCTGCTGCCGCGCCTGGCGCCGGCGCTCGACGGGCTGGAGCGCGTCGAGGTGCATCTCGGCGAGCTGCTGCGCCAGCAGCCGCGCGCCCTGCTGCTCGGCGTGGCGCTGTCGCTGCTGATCGAGCTGCTGATCGTGCTCCAGTATCACGTGCTGCTGGGCGCCTTCGGGGTCAGCCTGGCGCTGCCGACGCTGCTGCTGGTGCTGCTCGGCGGCGGCCTGGCCAACGCGGCGCCGACGCCGGCCGGCCTCGGGGCGCTCGAGGCCGCCCAGGTGGCGCTGGTCGGGCTGGCCTCCGGGCGGCCCGACATCGGCCTGGTCGTCGGCGTGATCGTGCGGCTGCACGAAACCCTGTTGCTCGGCATCGGCCTGGCGGCGCTGTCCTACCAGGGCGTGTCGCTGGCGCGCCTGCGCCTCGGCGTTCAACGGGCGGCGGGCTGATGGTCGGCATGGCGCTCGGCGTGCTGTTCGCCGTCGGCTGGATTCCGCTCTTCGTCTTCCGCGCCGAGGCGACGCAGGCGGCGCTGCCGTACTACGGCGCGGTCGAGCGCTTCTGGGTGCGGATCAGCCCGATGGTCATAGCCCTGCACGTCACGCTGGCGTCGATCCTGGCCAGTCTGACGCCCGCGCCGGCGTGGCGCATCGGGCTCGGCGTCGGACTGTTCGCCGCCGGCGTCGCCTTCTGGTTCTGGGCCCGGGCACAGATCGGACCGCTGGCGATCACCCGCCTGCCCGACGAGGCGCCGGCCGCGCTGCGGCGCGACGGCGCCTTCGGCCTGGTGCGCAACCCGCTGTACCTCGGCTACCTGATCGCGGCCGCGGCGCCGCTGGTGGTGGCGGCGCGCCCCATCCTGCTGGCCACCTACGCCGCCTGTTTCGTCGTCCTGGCGGTGCGCGCCGAGCAGGAAGAGCAGCGGCTACACACCCAACTGGGCCTGGCCTACGCGCAGTACTGCCGCGAGGTGAAGCGGCTGATTCCGTTTGTGTGGTGAAGGCGCCTGCGGCGCCGTGTATGGCGTTTGGCGTATGGCATGTGGTTCCCGGCGCCGCCCCGCCGCTGCGCACCACAAACCATACGCCATAGGCCACACGCCATACGCCGCTTACTGGACGCGCACGCCCGTCTCGCTCGGATCGTAGTCGACGCGGTTGACGCGACCGCCGCCGCCGCCGAAGACGTTGCCGCCGGTGAAGACGACGCGGCCCATGCCCTTGTAGCTCCACTCGGTGCGGCGGGCGTCGTCGCCGAAGTACCACGGGATCCACGCCTTGCCGGTGGCGTACGAGACCTGGTTGGTCGGCATGCCGAGAATGGTCGACACTTCCTGCGCCGTCATGCCGATCTTGATCTTGGCCAGCGGGCTGTCGGCCGGCACCGCCACCGCGGCGGGAGCGGCCTCGGCCGGCGTGTCGGACTTCGCCGAGCAACCGCCCAGAGCGGCGGCGAGCACGAGCGCGATGGAGAGACTCATCAACGAATGACGCATTGGACAGACTCCTTCTGAAAAGTTGGGTTGCACGCGCTCCCCCCGGCGAACCCGTCAGCGGCTATCGCAGCCGGGCGCAGCGCGTCAAGACGGCGCAGCCGATTGGTAGTGGATCTGTTGGAGCTCAGGAGTGGAGGGCGCCGGTCCCTCGGCGCC
>JBOHWA010000759.1:0-3720 GCA_050735855.1 Binatia bacterium | reverse complement strand
GGCGCCGAGGGACCGGCGCCCTCCACTGGCAGTGCGGCAAGCCCGCGGCGACGCAGGACAGTGCCGAGCAGGCGGTACACGAGGGTGTGCGCCGGATTCAAACTGACCCACTACCCCTTCCTCCGTTGCCTTGACCGCGCCGCGGCATGCTTCCTACAGTTCGCGGTAATGGGCGACACCGTCGACTACTACTTCAGCTTCATCTCGCTGTATTCGTACATCGGCAGCCAAGCCTGGGGCGAGTTGGTCGAGCGCCGTCAGCTCGACGTGGTCTACAAGCCGGTCGATCTGATGGCCGTCTTCGCCGCCACCGGCGGGCTGCCGGTCAAGCAGCGCTCGGTCGCGCGCCAGGCCTATCGACAGGTCGAGATGCAACGCTGGCGCGCCGCGCGCGGCATTCCACTCGTGCTGCAGCCGCGCTTCTATCCGGCGGATCCGCAGGTCGGGCACCGCATGCTCCTCGCCGCGCTGCGCGACGGGCGGGAGGTGGGCGCATTCGTCCATGGCAGCCTGCAGGCGGTGTGGGCGGAGGAGCAGAACATCGCCGACCCGGACACCCTCGTGCGGCTGGCCGATGCCAGCGGCCTCGACGGCCGCGCCCTGCTCGAGGCGAGCGCCGATCCGGCCCTCGCGGTGCAGCAGGAGTCGCTGACCCGCGAGGCGATCGCCCGCAAGGTCTTCGGCGCGCCGTTCTACTTCTGGCGCGACGAGCCGTTCTGGGGCCAGGACCGCCTCGAGTTTCTCGAGGCGGCGATCGCCAGCGGCCGAGAGCCCATCCCGTATCGGGAGCCGTAGCAGCCGCGCGACACGCGCCCGCGCTACCAGAGCTCGTCGGTGTAGCGGTCGGTGCCGACCACGGTCGGCAGCCAGGGCGAGGCGAAGACGACGCGGCCGAGGCCACTGGCGGCGACGTCGCGCTCGAGACGCTCGAAGCGGTCCCAGCTCTGCTCCGGCGGGGCGTCGAGGAAGAAGAGGTAGAGATCGAGCCGGTGGGTGCGCTCGACGCGCGGGATGGTCATCGGCCCCTCGCGCTGCGGGATCGGCGACCAGCAGGCGCACGACGCGATCGGCGAGCCGGCCAGCATCCCGGCGAGGTAGGCGTCGCGGAACCAGGCGTCGAACTGCCCCTGCTCGACGCCGTCGGTGCGCTCGACGAAGACCGACGCCATGCCGGCGTAGGGATGATCGAGCGCCAGGGTCAGCGGCACCGGGTCGGCGTCGCGGTAGCGTGTCCAGTCGAGCGTATACATCAGCGTGTGCACGTGCGTGCGCTCGTTGAAGCCGCGCCCGTTCTGGTACAGCCAGGCCGCCTGCTTGCCCGACCACTCGTGGTTCTCCGCGTGGTGACCCGCGTGGATCCAGTAGATGGCGACGTACGACCCCGCCTCGACCGACGGCCGCGCGATGCTGCTGTCGGCGGGGAAGCGCCGCTCCTTCAGCCGCTTGGGCGCCACCCAGCGGCGGCCGGCGAACAGCCACGGGCCGACCAGACAGCCGGCGTAGAAATGGTCGCGCTCGTACCAGCGGTTGTAGTCCACCTCGTGGCCGCGCTCGGGGTCGACCATGGTGAACAACATGCTGCCTACCTGGACGGGGAATTCCTTCATCGGCGATGCAATGCATCGCCCCCCGCCGCGCTGCGGCCGGGGGGCGCTCAGGGCAGTCGCGCGGACTGTCGCGCGGACTGCGGTTAGTCGATGGCGCAGGGGAAGGCGTTGACGCCCGGGATGTCGGCGACCAGCGTGCCTTCCTCGACCGCGTCCGGCAGCGTGTCGGGATCGGTCATCGCCAGCTCCAGCCAGTCGCGCATGAGGATGCCGTCCACCGCCTTGGTGGTGTACAGCGTCTCGCGCGTGCTGATCACGTGCGTGCTCGCGGTGATGGCGGGCAGGAAGTAGCGCAGCCCGTTGGTGCCCTTGGTGGCGCAATAGGCGGCCCGCTCGGCGTTGATGAAGCTCACCGCGTTGGGGAAGTAGGTGGTGCTCACCTGGGTGCTGTCGACCTGATTCGAGAGCACCAGGAACTGCTGTTCCGGCACCGCCTTCAGCCGCGGTGCCGACGCCGCGTAGAGCACCGGGCCGACGCCGCAGTTGGTGGCGAAGCAGTACGGCGGCATGTACGGCGTTGCCCCCCAGCCGAGCGGCGGGGTGGTGCTGGTCAGCAGCACCCCGAGCGTCGCGATGCCGAGCGGCTGGCCGTTGTCGAGCGCCTGCGACGCGTCGGGCCAGGCGGCGGTGTGGGCCCACTGCAGATCGTCGAGCACGTAGTGGTAGTTGTACAGCGTGCCGAAGCCGCCCGCCGAGGTGCCGCCGAACAGCACGCGCATCTTCTCCGGGTAGTAGCCGTCGGCGGTGGTGGCATCGAGCTCGCGCCAGATGGCGTCCCGCACGTAGCGCAGCGCGGCGCGGGTGTTGACCGCGCCGGAGCGGCGCACGGTGACGCCGGGGAAGTTGCTCGTCGTGCCGCCGCCGATGAAGACGTCCTGCGTGCAGTAGGGCAGGTAGACCTTGGTCCAGTCGGCGAACGGGCTGACCACCGGGTTGTTCGACATGATGCCCGAGGTCTCGGGGTTGTCGCTGGCCGACTCGAACAGGTCGGCCGGCACCCCGACGCAGTCGCTCTCGAAGATGCACACGCCGCCGCCCTGCATCTGCAGGACGACGTTCTCGACCGGCTGGCCCATCGGCGCGAGGCGGATCCAGAACGAATACGGGCTGCCGTCGCCGCACACCGCGGCGGTCTCGGCCTGGTTGAGGGTCACCTGCACGTAGCTGCCGCGCGGCGTCGCGATCAGGCTGTCGCGCGGGCCGCAGTCGAGATCCAGCGGCGCGACGTCGGGATGCGCGATGGCGGTCATGCAGCGCGACTGCGCCTGCGCCCGCGCGGCAAACTCGTTGCCGCTGAGGGCGATCTTGGCGGACAGCGCGGCGGTGGTGCCGCAGGCGACGCCGATCTTCCCCAGCGCCTTGCTCTGCAGGTCGGCGAGCTTGTCGGCGGTCTTGGCGACGTCGCAGTTGGCGGTCTTGCGCTGCTTGTCGACGCACTTGCTCTGCGTCTTGGCGGCGCCGGTGAGCAGCTTGAGGCCTTCCTTGTGGGTCGTCGCCAGGCAGGTGCGGCCGGCCTCGTCCTGCAGCGCCAGCGCGGCGCCCTGCGGGCCGCCGAAGGTGCGCGAGGAGAACGACGCGGCATCGGCCAGGCATTGCGAACGCAGGCGCGCGGTCAGGCCGGCGGCGGTCATCGACGGTCCGTAGCCGGCCGTCTGGACGACGCTGTCGCTCGGGCACTTCTTGGCGATCTTGTCGTCGATCTTGTCGAGCGCCTTGACGATCTGCGTCGCGCTCGGGCTGCAGGCCACGGCGCCCGCCAGGTAACACTTGCCGTGCTCCTTGGCGACCTTCTTGACGCAGCTCACCAGGCTGATCCCGGCCGCCTTCTCACACAGCAGTGCCGGATCCGCCGCCGCGCCCGCGACCCGTGGCGCCACGCTCAGCGCCAGCGACACGACCAGCGCGAGCGCTGTCCCCCTCTGAATCGTCTGCATGCTTGCCCCCTCGTGCGGGACGGGTTGATTTTGGCCCCGCGTCCGTCGGTGGACGCTCCGTCCCGGTATCCAATGCACCCTGCCCCACGCGCCCGGGACGACGCAAGGCCGTAGTGGTGGAGGGCGCCGGGCCCTCGGCGCCGGGCTCGCCGCGCGCGCACCGCGGTTGGGTTCAGCCC
>JBOHWA010000758.1:0-6000 GCA_050735855.1 Binatia bacterium | reverse complement strand
CACCTACACCGCCGCCACCCGGGTGACGACCGACACCACGCCGGCAGGGCGGCAGACCCAGACCACAGTGGACGCCAAGGGGCGGGTGAGCCGCGTCCAGGCGGCCAACTTGCATCCCCTGCGGCTGGCGTATGATCCGGTCAGCGGCCAGCCGACGACCATGAAGTACGGCCCCGATCCCGACACCAGCGCGACGCGGACGACGACGGTCACCTATGTGGACGACTTCGCCATCGCCTTCGACGGCTACTCGCCGGCCGCCAAGGGGCAGGTGCGGACCACCACCGACGCCGCCGGGCGCGCCACCACCTTCGAGTACGACGGCGCCGGCCGAGTGGACGCACAGATCCTGCCCGGCAACCGCCGGGTCGAATTCGCCTACGACCTGGCCGGGAATGTGACGGCCATCACCCCACCGGGCCGGCCGGCGCACGGCTTCGCTTACACCCCGCTCAACCTGGAAGCCGCCTACACCCCGCCGCAGGTCGTGCCGCCCCTGGCCGACGTCGAGACCACCTACGCCTACACCGCCGACCGCCAGCTCGACCTGGTCACTCGCCCCGACCTCGAGACCATCGACTATCAGTACGACGGCGCCGGCCGGCTCGACGCCCTGACGCTGAGCGCCGGCAACGAGCTGCACGACTATGTCTACGACGACGTCGGCGGCCCCGGCGACGAGAGCGGCAACCTGGCCCTGATCGTCACGCCCAGCACGACGCTGGCGTTCGCCTACGACGGCCGCCTGCCGACCGGCGAGGCGTGGAGCGGCGCCGGCCTGACCAGCGCCAGCGTCGGCAAGACCTACGACGCCAGCCTGCGCCTCGCCAGCCAGCAGATCGCCGTCGGCGGCACGAGCCAGCCGCCGATCACCTTCCAGTACGACCACGACGACCTGCTCACCCAGGCCGGTGCCCTGACCCTCACCCCCGATCCCGCCACCGGCCTGCTGCGAGCCACCTCACTCACCGCCGGCGGCGGCACGGTGACCGACGCGATCGACTACACCCCGTTCGGCGAGGTCGCGCACTACGAGGCGCGCCACAACGGCAGCGAGCTGCTCGATTTCGCCTACGAACGCGACGGGCTCGGCCGTATCACCCGCATCACCGAGACCCTGACCCTGCCACCCGACCCGCCGGCGGTCACCGACACCCACTACCGCTACGACTCGGCGGGGCGCCTCTACCGCGTCTGCGCCGACGCGAGCTGCGCCACCGTCCAGGCCGAGTACCACTACGACGCCAACGGCAACCGCATCGCCCCCAGCTTCGACGCCCGCGGCCCGATCAGCGCTACCTACGATGACCAGGATCGCCTGCTGACGATGACCGTCGGCCTGACCACCACCACCACCACCTACACCTACACCGCCAACGGCGAGCTGGAGACGAAGACTGACCCCAGCGGCACCACCACCTACGCCTACGACGCCTTCGGCAACCTGCGCCGGGTCGCGCTCCCCGACAGCACGGTGATCGACTACGTCATCGACGGCCGCAACCGCCGCATCGGCAAGATCGTCGACGGCGCGCTGATCCGGCAGTGGCTCTACCAGGACCAGCTCGAGCCGGTGGCCGAGCTCGACGGGCAGGGGAATGTGCTGGGGGAATTCGTGTACGGGACCAAGGTGCACGTCCCTGACTACATCCGGCGGGACGGGGAGACCTACCGAGTTGTGTCGGACCACTTGGGTAGCGTGCGCCTCGTGGTCAACCTCGCCGATGGGATCGCTGTGCAGGAGCTGGGCTACGATGTGTTTGGCGCTGCTCAGGTCGATAGCAGCCCAGGATGGCAGCCGTTTGGGTTCGCAGGAGGATTGTACGATCCAAGCGAACCACTGGCACCGCTGTCTGGCAGCGGTCTCGTGCGATTCGGAGCGAGAGACTACGATGCCACGAACGCTCGATGGACGGCCAAGGACCCGCTTGGATTCTACTCTGGCGACAACAACCTCTTCCAATACGTTCGCTCAGATCCGTTGACCTCCATTGATGTCGATGGCCTGATGGCAGGATCGACAACGATCGCGGGAATGTGTCAGGCCGTGAGCCTCAGCGCTCTCCTGCGCACACTGACTGGGGGTATAACGTTCAGCGTTCTCCTCGCGCAGGATGGGGGTTCGGGACCACGATGTCGCCTTGAGAAGGAGATCTTCGACGATAGCGGGAAGCCGATCGCGTGCGGGTACATCTGCAAAGGCAAGCGAGTGCAAGGCAAGTTATACGTTGGACACGGGAGCGTCGTGTTCTTTCCGTTACCCGCTGGGTACTCAAGATGCCCTAAGGGATTCGATACGTGGTTCCCGGGGCCTTGACGATTGGCCGACGCCTAGTTCGGGAGGGAGCACGGGATGCCTAGCACGGGAAGGAGATTGAAAGCCGGCCTTCGCGCGTTTCAGGACGGCGACTACACTAACGCATATGTCCTCCTTCTGCCCCTCGCCGAACGCGGCCATCCCGAAGCTCAGTGTCTGATTGGAAACCTCCACGACGGTGGCTTTGGACGTCCTCGCGATCAAGCCCAAGCGGTTCTGTGGTACGAGCGGGCGGCCGCGCAAGGACACGTTGTGGCAATGAACAACTTGGGTACTATCGCTGTTCAACAGGGCGATCTGGCACGGGCAAAGCATTGGTATGACAAGGCGGACGAACTGGGCTTCGTGGGCATAAGCAGGGCGGAGCGTCGGCGCTTGGGTTGCCTATAACATCGGCCGAATGCGCCGTGAGGATACACCCCGTTGTGAATGATCTTGAATGATCTGGGCCTCGTCTGACTCATCAGTGCAGTACGACCCACAGCGTCCGCGGACCGTCGACGCGCTGACCACCGCCGTTCGCCACGCGTTTGCCTACGACGCCGAGGGGCGCCTCGCAGGGGTCACCGACGTCGACGGGCGCGCGCTGAGAATCGACCGGCCGACGCAAAATCAGGTCGTCCTGATCGGGCCCGATGGCCAGGTGACCACCCTGACCCTCGTTGCTCACCGGCCCGACGGCCAGATGACCACACTCACGCTCGATGCCAGCGGCTATGTGCAGTCGATCGCCACGCGGGAATGTGCTCTTGCACTTCCATCAATCGCCTCGTTGCAAGACGCGAGCATGCCGTCGTCTCGCAGAATCTCTCCGACGCGTCCTTCGTGGTGGCTAGGACCGGCGGTCATGTTGGCGACCCTTGGGCTGTTGTGTGGTGTCCCCGAGGTCGTCACCCGCTTAATCGATCCTCCGCTGGGCCAGTATCGCGCCATCTTCTTCGCTTGTGCTTTTACACGTCACTTCGTAGCTCTTCGTGCCGATGCCGGCAGCGCGTAAGAACCCGCCCCAGCTATCAGCGCGGCGCTGGTGGCAGGGGCCCACGGTGATGCTGGTGACCCTTGGGCTATTGTGTGGCGTTCCCGAGGTCGTCACCCGCCTCATCGATCCTCCGCTGGGCCAGTATCGCGCCATCTTCTTCGGTGGAGATCCGAGCTCGCCGTACCTGTTCACGAACGACCCGCATCTCCTCTGGAGATTGCGGCCGAACGTGAACCTCTCCTTTCTCGAGACACGCGTTTCGACCGACGAGCGCGGCTTCCGCAAGCCAGTAGCTCTGACCGGCGAACGCACGGCGCTGGTGGTTGGCGATTCAAGCGCCTTTGGCTGGTTGGTGGAGGGCAAGGAGACCTTTGCCGCCCGGCTGCAGCAGCTTCTCGACCAGCGGGCCGGTTCCATCGCGTGGCGCGTCGTCAACGCAGGTGTGCCCGGCTACACCTCCTTTCAGGCGCGGCAGGTAGTGGAGGATCTCCTTCCCGTTCTCTCGCCCTCCGTATTGATCGTCATCGTCGGCAACAACGAGGCGGCGCCGAGCGCGCAGACCGATCGGCAGGTTGCTGCGGCGCGACGATGGATTGCCCCTTTCGAGGAGGTCATGTCGGTGAGCCATTTCGCCACCTGGCTGAAGGAGCGCGTGGCGCAGTCGACGCATCGGCGCTTCGATCCTGGCACGTGGGACGGGAAGACGCGCCGGGTCTCGGTGGAGGAGTACGTCGAGAACCTGCGCGCCATCATCGCGGCGGCGCAGGCTCGCGCCACACAGGTCATTCTGCTTGCACCGCCGGTCAACCTGTTCAGACCGCCGAGCGGGGTGCCGGCGCTGCCCAACGCCGCACAGGTGATGCCGTGGTGCGAGGCGATGCTGGCGCGCATCGGCAGCGGCGACGTGCAGGGCGCGCTGGCGGAGATCGATGCGCGCCTGGCGAGCGACCCAGGCGCGTTCTACGCACGCTGGCTGCGTGGCCTGGCGCTGACGCAGCTCGGCGACCGCGCCGCGGGTGAGCAGGAGATCGAGCGCGCATTTCAGGATGATCCGTTCGCGGATCGTGCGCCGCTGGCGTACCGGGAGGCGATCGCGAAGCTGGCGGCGAGCGAAGGTGTGCCGTTCATCGATACCAACGCCCTCCTACGTGGACCTGCGGAGGCGCCACTGGAGGGAGCCTACGCCGACCATTGCCATCCCAACGCGACCGGGCACGATCGACTGGCCGAGGCGCTTGCGCCGCTGGTGCTGTCCGAGGAAACCGCAGCCCAGTAGGGGCGCGACGGCGCCGAGTGCAGCCCCGGTCTTCCTCCGACCTCCCAACGCGGAACGCCACACGCGAAGCACCCGACGACTCCCCGCCGGTTGGCGTCCGACGCGCCGCCGGCTACTGTCGCCCGTCGATGCGCGCCTCCCGCCTCCTCCTGCTCCTGTGCCTGCTCGCGGCGGGGTGTCCGTGGCACAGCTACGCCGCGGTCTTGCGCGTGCATCTCGATGTCCTCGAGGGCATGGCCGACAAGGCGGCCGGCAATGCGGCGGCCGGGCGGCGGCCGGCCAGCAATGACGTCACCGAGCTGCAGTACCCGCTGCAGCGCGCGCGCCAATTCGCCCACCAGTACCGCGCCGACGAGGGGCGCGAGTCGTATCGACTGTTCGTCGCGGCGCTCGACCGCTATCAGGCGCTGGTCGAGGCGATCGACGCGGCGCGCGGGGACGTACAGCGCTGGAGCGCGGCGCAGCCGACGCTGCCGCCGCTCTACGAGGCCTGGCAGCAAGCCGCCGGGCAGGTGCGCGGGGCGCTGGAAGACGAGGCGCGCTAGCCAGCCCGCGCCCTTCGACAAGCTCAGGGCGAACGGAGAACTCGCCCTTCGACCAGCTCGGGGCGAATGGGGAATTCGCCCGGACCTTCAACACACCGACCGTGCTGAGCTTGTCGAAGCACTGGCTGGCGCGGCGGGCCGCGGATGCGGAAAGAAAGAGCCCCGGTAGCTGCTGCGGCTTCTACCGCCCCGCTGGTGACATCGCGGGAGCTACCGGGGCCGATGGTGCCTGGGTCCCCAGGCAGAATCACCTCATGTGGCGTGGCGCGAGCCACGCCGGACCCGAGCGATGGACTGCAGCGTGCGTTGACCGCCGCCGGACGCCGAAGCGTCGGCGGCCGCACACGCAGTATGATCCACGCGCTCGAGCCGTTGCATCAGATGAACTCGGCCTCAGGGGGCCACCACCTCACTGATCACCGTTGGGTCACTTTGCACTGGACCACCTCCTTTCTCGGCGCTGCCAAACACGCCGCGGGTCCCAGCCCGCAATACGAGGTAATCGACCGCCGACTGCCGGTACCTCGCCCGACTCATCGCGCGCTCTCCCCACGAGATCGCGCGACCGTGGAGCCCGTGTCCGCTCGAGCCGGCCATGGACATGACTCTGGAATACTCCCCGCACCGCACCCAGTCCACAATTTTTTTCGCGCCTCTTTCCACGCGCCTTGAACCGGCGCCGGTGCCGACCATATGGTCGGCGCGCACGCGATGACCGACTCCGCCCTCGAGCTCGACGAGCTGCCGTATCTGGTCGGCCGCGCCTGGACGCTGGGCGACGGCGTCGGCGCCGACGACCTGTTGCCCACCGCGCACGGCGACTCGGTCCAGGCGCTGCGCGAGCTCGCCTTCGCCGGCGTGCAGCCGCGCCCGATCCTGGCGC
>JBOHWA010000757.1:0-5717 GCA_050735855.1 Binatia bacterium | reverse complement strand
GCGCGAGAGCCTGCTGGCGCGCGCGCCGCTGCCCCCCGAGCAGATCCACGCCATGCCGGTCGAGGAGACCGACCTGGTCGCCGCCACCCAGCGCTACGCGCGCACGCTGCGCGAGCTGGCCGGCGATCCGCCGCAGATCGATCTGGTCCACCTCGGACTCGGCCCCGACGGCCACACCGCCTCGCTGGTGCCCGGCGATCCGGTGCTCGGTGTCACCGACGTCGACGTGGCGCTCACCGGCGCGACCTACCAGAGCCGCCGCCGCATGACGCTCACCTATCCGGTCCTCGACCGCGCGCGGCAGATCCTCTGGGTGGTCACCGGCGCCGAGAAGGTCGACGCGCTGCGCAAGCTGCAGGCGGCCGACGTGTCCATCCCCGGCGCCCGCATCACCCAGGCGAACGCCTTGGTGCTGGCCGACGCCGACGCCGCGGCGGGCCTCGCGTGACCATGGAGCGCGGGCGGGCGCGCCGATGAGCGACGCGCAGCAGCGAGCCAAGGCGCTCGCCGGCCGCCAGGCCGCCACCTACGTCACCGACGGCATGCGCGTCGGCCTCGGCACCGGCTCGACGGTCCACTTCACCATCGTCGCGCTCGGCGAGCGCCACCCGGACATCATCTGCGTCGCCACGTCGGAACAGACCCGCACCCTGGCCGGCGAGCTGGGGTTGAAGGTCGTGGCGCCGGACGAAGTGGGCGGGCTCGACATCGCCATCGACGGCGCCGACGAGGTCGATGCCGCCTTCAACCTCACCAAGGGTGGCGGCGGCGCGCACGTGCGCGAGAAGATCGTCGCCAACATGGCGGCGCGCTTCATCGTCGTGGTCGACGAATCGAAGCTGGTCGACACCCTGGGCCGCTTCCCGCTGCCGCTCGAGGTGCTGCCCTTTGCTCCCGCCGTGGCCGCAACGCAGGTGCGCGCCCTCGGCGCCGCACAGGTGACCACCCGGCCGCGCCGCAGCGACAACGGCAACCTGCTGATGGACGCGCACTTCGGCCGCATCGCCGACCCGGCGGCGCTGGCGGCGTCGCTGGCCGCCCTGCCGGGGATCGTGGGGCACGGCCTGTTTCCCGCCTCGATGGTCGAGCGTGTGGTGATCGCCGGCGCGGGCGGGACGCGCGAGCTGGTCAGATAAGAGATTCACCACAGAGAGCACAGAGGACACAGAGGAAGACCAAGAAAGAAAAAGTCTCAACGCAGAGACGCAGAGGCGCGGAGGGGCGCAGCTTGGCGCTGCCGTCTCCGCGTCTCTCCGTTGAAGATTTGGGTTTTGCTCTTCCTCTGCGCTCTCTGTGGTGAAGATCTTTCTTCTTTACTCTTCTTCAATGGAGGGCGCGGCATGAAGGTGTTGGTGATCGACGTCGGCGGGACACACGTGAAGATCCTCGTCACCGGGCAGACGGAGAAGCGCGAGGCCGTGTCGGGCCCGACGCTGAGCGCGCGGCGCATGGTCACCGCGGTCAAGCGCCTGGCGCGCGATTGGGACTACGACGTCGTCTCGATCGGCTACCCCGGTCCGGTGCACGACCACGCGCCGGTGGTCGAGCCGCACAACCTGGCGCCGGGCTGGGTGAAGTTCGACTACGAGAAGGCCTTCGGCTGCAAGGTGCACATCCTCAACGACGCCGCCATGCAGGCGCTGGGCAGCGACAAGGGCGGGCGCATGCTGTTTCTCGGCCTCGGCACCGGCCTCGGCTCGGCGATGGTGGTCGACGGCATCGTCGACCCGCTCGAGCTGGCGCACCTGCCGTACAAGAGCGGCAAGACCTTCGAGGACTACGTCGGCCTGCGCGGCCTGCAGCGCCTCGGCAAGCAGAAGTGGCGCAAGGCGGTGCTCGACGTGACCGCACGCCTGCAGCACGCCATGCAGGCCGACTACGTCGTGCTCGGCGGCGGCAACGCCAAGAAGATGAAGGAAGTGCCGGAGGGCGTCGAGCTGGGCAGCAACGCCAACGCCTTCATCGGCGGCTACCGCATGTGGGACCAGCGCTACGGCGTCGGCAAGCGCCGGCCGCTCAGGGCGCCGACACAGGCGTGAGGCGCGCGCCGCTTCCCACTACCGGCGCGTGTCCACGAAGGTGAAGGCCGGAAGTCGGCTGAGCCCGTAGGCCTGAAGGGCCAGTTGGTCCATGTGTGCGAATTGTCGTTCGCGGAACGCCGCCTTGAGCTTCGCCGCCAGCGTGGCGGGAAAGGTGTCCGGGTCGGGGAGGCGAATTCGTCGGAGATACTGCGCCTGGAAGCGGAGGTAGCCGCCGCGCATCTTGACGGCGTAGGACCAGACGAAGAACAGCGCCACCTTCGAGCTGAGCAGGGCGCCTAGCACCTCGAGGTCCCAGTGGTCGGAGGTAATGAAGTAGAGGTTGTGATGGGGATGGAAGCGCCCGACATCGAAGGCGACCTGGTTGGAGCCGGCGATGTCGGGTATGAGCAACTTCGGCTGCGTCACGAGATTCGGGTAGACGCGGTCGATCGTACGAAACCACGAGTTGGGATTCTTCTTGGCCACGTGCCGCTGCTTGATGTCGCTCGCCAGTGCCATCAGGTAGCTGCGCAGGCGCGGGTAGCGATCGAGGTCGATCACGCCGCGCGTATCGTCGAACGTGTTTATGACGAAGTGGCCGCCATCGCGGATCGTCCCCTTCTCGATATCGTCCCGCATGACCAACGGCACGAGGCGATCAGGCTCGATGTCGGCGTCTCGACCGACGATGTAGAGCTTGTCGTTGCCCGTGGCGACGCCGATACCGACCCGGGCAGTGGCCTCGATGGGTGCCAGCCTCGCTTCCAACGCACGCAGCGTCTCGAGGTGGAGCGGCGAGCTGAGCACCCAAGGCTCGCCACCCTCGAACCAGGACGTGTAGGTGTCCACCGAGACGCCGGGGTGAGGCTCGGTCGCCGCGCCAGCGAGGGCGGCGGTCACCGCCTGGCACTCCTGCACCGACGCCGTCTGCAACGTTACGACGGGAACATGTGCTGACTTGCCACGACCGAGGACAAAGATCGACGGGTAGGCGACGACGTCCGATTCGAACGGCGATGCCGTGTGCAGGTCGACGTAGTATCGAACCCGATGCCGGGCGCTGACGATCTCGCGGAGAGGCGCCCCATACTTGTTCGATACCCAGCGATCGGCGCAGATGAAAGACAGCCCGCCGTGCGCCGAGAGCACTGACAATCCGCGCTCGATGAAGGCGACGTAGAGATCGGCTCGGTCGTACAGGGATCGGTAGCGGGCCCGGTACTCGGACTGCAGGGCCTCTGCAAGCTGCTCGATCCGGATGTAGGGCGGGTTGCCGATGACGAACGCAAAGGTGCGGTCGATAGGGGTAAGAAGAAAATCGTCCTCCCGCACCCAGCTCTCGACGAGCCGCAGCGCGTCGCGCTGGCGAACATGCTGGTCACGGAGGAGTCCAAGCAGCGCCTGCCGTGTTCGCGTGACGTGTGCGGCCTCGATATCGAAGGCCAGCACGGCGTCCGCGAGTGTCGATGGACCGCGGCCGCTGCGCCGTGCCGACTCAAGGAGTCGAGCGACCGCCGCAACCAGGAAGGCCCCATGTCCGCACGAGGGCTCGAGCAGCGCCTGGTCCGCGAGGTCGCGATCGCTGGTGTAGCCGGCGAGGTCAAGGATCAGCTCGACCACATGGGGCTTTGTGAGGACCACCCCATGCGCCCCACCCGAGGTGCGTGTGCCGTAGGCGTAGGCCTCCTTCGGCATGCGCACGGGCAGGTTCAAGCTGGTCTGCATCGCGGTGATCTACTCCGCGGCGAGGGACGCCTGGACGTGGCCACCGATCCCGGCGAGCACCCTCCGCATGGTCAGATCGGCAGCGGGTTCGCGGAACCTACCCGATCTCGCGGCGGCCCTGGTTGACATGATCAGCGCGGCACCGTCGTAGTGGCGTTCGAGGACCAATTTGCGCAGCAACAGCTCGTACCGCTTTGCGTATGAAGTGCCGCGGAATTCGGGGAACACCTTGAAGTGCGGTTCGGCGACACCCACTGGGCGCGTGGACTGGGGACAATCCTCCAGCAGCATGACCCAGCCAACCCAGGGACGTGGCCGGCCTTCTCCGAACGCCCCTTCGCGAAATCCGGTCCAGAGGTCGACGGCGTTGCCGAGCGCTTCCTCCGTTCGGTTGTTCAGGTTGTTACCGAACGATCCCGCTTGCGACTTGAACTCGACGGCGGCGACAAGCTGCTCTCCGTGCACCACGATCAGATCCCACTTTTTCGTCGGGCGGAAGAAACCCGGCAGCTGCAATCTGCTGCGTGTGTACACGCTCGCATCTGGCATTCCGTTCTCACGCACGACCCAGTTTACCAGCTCGCAGAATCCATCCATCTGCTTTCCGCCGGTTACGGCGGCTCGCTTCCCTCGATCAGCGGCCTTGGATCGCTGCTTGCTGGCCTGTGAGCCCAGTGTCCGCCAGTAGTGGGACACGGCTTTCTTGACTCGTTCCTCGTAGCCTCGCGGCACGACCGACATGACGAAGGACCCTACCCGACGCGCGGCGGCCACCGCCAGACGTCGACGGCAAGAATCAGCGAGCGATGCTCGGAAGCCGTGCCATCGCCACCCCGCGCGTTCCGGCGTCCCGGGAAGCGCTATGCCACCGACTTGGGCGCGGCGGAGAGATCCGCGCCGGCTGTTCCGCGCGCAACGTGGGGGCGAACTCGCGCACGCCATCGAGCACTCGCGACACCCAACGCAAGGACTAGCAGCGGCCAGGCGGGAACCCGATCAGTATTGAAGATCAGATAGGTTGCCGTTCATGCTTCCCACCTCTGCGCCCTCGGCGTTCTCCGCGCCTCCGCGTTGAGATTGCTTTGTCCCAATCAAGGCGGAACTTCGCGGCCGGGCTTCAGGACCATGTCCACCAGGACGATGATCAGGAGGACGACCTCGATGCGGTTGTAAAGGAAGTGGCGGCGGACGCGGGCCGTCACCGGCGCGGCCGTGGGGCCGTGTTGTGCGGCGAGGGCGGCGAGGGCGCCCGGGCGCGGGCCGAGAAACACGAGTGCGAGCACGCCGGATGTGGCGTAGGCCACCAGCGCGATCACGATCCACGCCTCGCGGAAGCTGGCGCCGAGCCAGGTCAGGGCGAGGCCGGAGACCAGGACGACGAGCGCGGCCGGCATCAGCACGCGGCTGCCAAACCACTCGACCTCTTCACCGACGCAATGCATGCGCGCCGCATCGCCGGAGCGCTCGGTGCGCAGCGCGACGATTGCCACGCTGAGGCCGCCCCCCAGCCAGATCGTCGCGGCGAGTTGGTGGAGCAGTAGCAGCGTCTCGTACAGCGTCATCGCGACCCCCTCGTTGGCGAACGTGCCCGACCGACCCGCCGAGCCCGGGTTGAATCATGGAGTCGACGGCCCCAGCAACCACCGCACGTAGGAACCGCGCCGGCGGGCCGCCGAACCGGCGCGCGCCGTGGAGGCG
The DNA here is from genome assembly GCA_050735855.1 of Binatia bacterium. GTDB lineage: Bacteria > Desulfobacterota > Binatia > HRBIN30 > CADEER01 > JBOHWA01. The sequence goes on along the minus strand of JBOHWA010000757.1, from coordinate 273 downwards.
CGGGCGCTCCACATGATATGAGGACACGTGGAGGTGGAGCGGGTGGTGGGGTGCTCAGCAGTCGGGGGGTTGCCCGAGGGCTTGGCGCTGAGGCGCGCCGGCCGACTGCTGCGTGGTGTCGCCGCGTGTCTCGTCATCGCCGGTTGCGGCGCGTCACAGCTTCCCGAGGTCGATCCCCTGCGCCACGCGGCGCGCGCGCCTGGGGCGGCGTGGGTGCCGCGCACGCCCGACGAGCAGTCGGTGCCGTTGCCGGGCGAACAGCCGCCGGCGGTG
>JBOHWA010000756.1:0-6008 GCA_050735855.1 Binatia bacterium | reverse complement strand
CGCGGCTACAGTTTTCTCGCCACGGTGTTCTGCAACACGCTCTAAGAACGTGGATTGTCCAAATGACGTTTTGGCTCGGCGGGAGCCTCGCCCTCCCCTTAGAGGAACGTCGAGAAGATCGAGTCGGCAAAGAGGAGGCCGCGCGGCGTCAATTGCCAGCGACCGGCGGCCGTGCAGAGGAAGCCGTCGCGCACGAAGGTGTCGACGTGCGGGAAGGCGCGGTCGAACTCGATGCCGAAGCGGGACGCGAAGTCGGCCGGGGCGAATCCGTCCGCCAGGCGCAGGGCGAGGAAGACGAACTCGCCGCGCGCCTGCTCCGCGCTCAGGGTCTCCTCGCTGACGCGCGCCTGGCCGTCGGCCGCGATGCGCGCCAGGTAGCCGTCGGGGCTGCGCTCATTGGCCCAGCGGCGGCCGGGGCCGGGGACGGCGGCGAAGGCATGGGCCCCGGCGCCGACACCGAGGTAGCCACCGGCGCGCCAGTAGTTGAGGTTGTGCGCACACTCCTGGCCGGGCGGGGCGAAGTTCGAGATCTCGTAGCCCGGGTAGCCGTGCGCCGCGAGGATCGTCCGGGTGCGGTTGAACATCGCCACCTCGGCCTCCTCGGGCAACGGCGCCAGCGCCCCGCTGCGCTTCCAGGCGCCGAAGGCCGTGCCGTCCTCATAGGTGAGGTTGTAGGCCGAGATGTGCGCCGGACGCAGCGCGATCGCGGTCGCCAGATCGGCCTCCCATTCCTCCACCGTCTGCCCCGGGATGGCGAACATCAGATCGAGGCTGAAGTTGTCGAAGCCGGCCTGGCGCGCGCCCTCGAGCGCCGTGATCGCCTCGGCGGCGCTGTGGATGCGCCCCAGGCGTTCGAGGTGGGCGGGGTGGAACGACTGCACGCCGAAGCTCATGCGGTTGATCCCGGCGGCGCGGAAACCGCGCAGCTTGGCGAGATCGACCGTGCCCGGGTTGGCCTCCATGGTGATCTCGATCTGCGCCTCGAACGGCCAGAGCTGGCGCGCCGCGGCGAGCAGTGCCGCGATCGACTCCGGCGCGAAGAGCGACGGCGTCCCCCCGCCGAGAAAGATCGTCTGCAGCGTCGCCCCCTGCCACGGCTCCGCCGTCGCGTAGGCCCGCATCTCGGCGATCAGCGCCGCGCGATACGCCGCCTCGGGCCAGCGCTTCACCGCGTACGAGTTGAAGTCACAGTAGGGGCACTTCGAGTCGCAGTAGGGGATATGGATGTAGAGCGAGAACGGCGCCACCAGGCGATCTTGCTCGCCCGCACGGCGTGGAGCAACCGCGCGGATCGCGCCGGCGCGCCGGGCTACGCGCCGGGCAGGAAGCCGCGGTAGCGCCAGTAGCCGGGCCAGGCGCTCGGGCGGCGCAGCAGCTCGAACATCAGGGCGAGAGAGTCGTAGTAGGCCTCACGCTCGCGAATCAGGCCGTCGGCGACCACCAGGCGGTCGACGATGCGCAGCTCGTAGGGCGCGCGGCCGAATGTGAACGTCAGCCGCCAGGCGATCAGCGCCAGATCGCCGCGCACGGCGGTCTGGTCGACGGTCCCGCGCAGATCGGGGAGCCAGCGCAGCAGGCGCGCGAACTCCCGCCGCCCCGCCTCGCCGCCGAGGATCGGCCTGGTCACCGGCTGCAGCAGGCGCACGTCGGGATGCAGCAGCTCGACGAAGCCCTCGAGACGGGGCACCGCCCAGGCGAGCGCGAAGCGCTCGGTGACGATCTCGGCCTGCGTCGGCGACGGTTGGGCCACGGTCGCCTCGGCTTGCAGGTCTTCCGGCATCGCTTCCCGGGCTAGCGCACCGCCGCCGCCGCCGACAAGGCCCACTTCTGCCCCGTCGCGGGGGGCCATTTGGAGGGGCGCGCGGCCGGCGTGCAGGGAACCACACGAAACTGCTACAGGCGGTGGGTGTTCGTCGCCGGGAGGAGGTGGACCGGCGGCACAGGATCTCGACGATGACCGGCTCGAGCTGCGCGCCGCCACCAGCCTGGCGCGCAGCTGGCAGACGCGCGGACGCAGCCTCGAGGCGGAGGCGCTGCTCGACCCGCCCTGCCAGTGGTTCGACGCCGAGGCCACCAGCCCCGACCTCGACGATGCACGCGCCCTGCTCGCTTCCGTCCGAGGCCCCGCTGGCGGCCAACGGCCCGACGCGGGGGCACGCGCCAGGGCGCGGCGCGGGCAGACTCCGAGTCGGGCCCCCGGCCGCCGCTGAGCGGTGGCGCGACGATTTCGTCGAACTTTCCCCTCACCTTCCTGACTTCGCGCCTTGGCGCGGGCGAGGATGCGAGACATGAAGCAGCGCGGGTGATGATGGTCGGTGGTCGCCGAGGTGGAGCATGAGCTCACTGCTCATCGCATCCATTGTCTTCGCCTGCCTGTTCGGCGCCGCGTTGCTGGGGCTATTCCTGCGCGGGCTGCTCCCGCAGGAGCATCTGAGCGCCGACTCGAAGGACGTCGTGAAGCTGGCGATGGGGCTGGTCGCGACCATGGCCGCTCTCGTCCTCGGCCTGCTCACCGCCTCGGCAAAAACCTCGTTCGACACGCAGAACAGCGAAGTCCAGGCGAGCGCCGCGCACATCATCATGCTCGACCGCGCGCTGGCGCAGTATGGGCCCGAGTCCCAGAATGTCCGCGCGCTGCTGCGCCGGGCGATCCTCTTCAGGCTCGCATTGACGTGGCCGGAGGACAGCTCGCATCCCGAGCCACTGGGCAGCGGCGAGACCACGCCCACGGTCGAGGCGATCCAGCGCGGCATCCGCGCGCTGGCGGCGCAGACCGACGACCAGCGGTGGGCGCAGAGCCAGGCCCTCGCCGTCTCTGGCACCCTGATCGAGACCCGCTGGCTGATGCTCGCGCAGGCCAGCAACCCACTGCCGTTGCCGTTCCTGGTGGTGCTGATCTTCTGGCTCGCCCTGCTCTTCGCCAGCTTCGGCCTCTTCGCGCCCCGCAACGCCACGGTCGTCACCGCGCTCATGCTCTGCGCCATGGCGGTCGCCGGCTCGACGTTTCTGATCCTCGAGATGAGCCGACCCCTGGAAGGGCTGATCAAGATCTCCAGCGTACCGCTGCGCTACGCGGTGTCACAACTCGGCCAATAGGCCGGCAAGGCGTACGCGGATGCAGCGAGGTTCGAGACAGTCAGGTCGCACCGGTCGCCAACAAGCCGTTCGAATGCGGCATGATCCCGTGAGGAAGATCCTCGCCTTCGCGGCGGCCGTCGAGATCGGCACCGCGATCGTCCTGCTGATCGCGCCTGGCAGGGCGGTGACGTTGCTGCTCGGGCCGGAGATCGGCGGCGCAGGGACGCTGCTCGGTCGCTGCTTCGGCATCGCCCTGCTCGGCCTGGGTGTGGCGTGCCGGCCGGGTCGGCAGGCGGACGCGGCGCCGCCGGCCTTCAAAGGGATGCTGATCTACAATCTGCTGATCGCGATCTACCTCCTCTATCTGGGCACGGTGGGCAACCTGGGGGGCGTGCTGTTGTGGCCGGCGGTGGCACTGCACGCCGTGGTCACGTGTTGATGATCCGGGCGTGGCGCGCCGAGCGACCGAGCAGGGTGAGCCACACGTGAATCACCCGTCCGCGCAACCGCGAGGCCGCGGCGCGCGGCGCCTGCGTGACGCTTGGATGGGCGGCGTTCTCTCCCTGCTGATCGGCGGCTGCACGACCGGGCTCGGCCCCAAGGCCGTGCGCAGCGAACGGCCGGACTACAACCAGCAGATCGCCCGTTCCGCCGACGCGGAGATGCTGCTCAACCTCGTCCGCCTGCGCTACAATGACACGCCGGTTTTTCTCGAGCTCGGCAGCGTCGTGGCGCAGTACGGCTACGATGCGTCCTTCAACGCCGGCGGCGATTTCGGCTCGGGCAGCGGCGCCACCGTGGGCGCCGGGCTGATGTACGCCGAGAAGCCCACCATCACCTATACGCCGCTCGCGGGCGACAAGTTCGCCACGCGCATGCTGACGCCCATTCCCCTCGACGCGCTCATGCTGCTGACGCAGACCGGCTGGAGCGACGATCGGCTGCTGCTGGTGGTGGTGCAGCGCGCCAACGACGTATTCAATGCCCCGACCGCCACAGGCCCGACACCGGCGCGACAGCCGGACTACGAGTCCTTCGCCGACGTCGCCACCCGCCTCCACCGCCTACAAGCGGCGGGGCTCGCCGGCCTCAACTGGGACGTGAAGGAAAGCGACTCGGACCCACCCGGGCGCAATCCCAAGTTCTGGATCCATTCGCCCCGCGACCCACACAGCCCACTCGCCGCCGACGTCGCCGCCGTGCGCCGCGCGCTCGATCTGCAACCCGGCCGAGACGACTTTCGGCTCACGGCGTACCCCTTCGAGCGCCAGCCGGACGAAGTCGGCCTGCGCTGCCGCTCACTGCTCGCCGTGCTCTACTACCTGGCCCAGTCGGTGGAGCCGCCCGCGGGCGACGTCCAGGCCAACCTGGTGACGACCACCGTCGACGACGAAGGGCAGCCCTTCGACTGGCGCAAGGTCACCGGCCGGGTGATGGCCATCCACTCGCAGCACGAGCGGCCACAGAACGCCTACGTCGCCGTGGCCTACCGCGGCTCGTGGTTCTACATCGCCGACGACGACCGGAATTCGAAGGCCACCTTCGGCCTGCTCAACTTCCTCTTCTCGCTGACGGCCGCGAGCGGTCGCGGCGAGTCGCCGCTGCTGACGCTGCCGATCGGCAGGTAAGGAACGCTCAATTGCGCGCCGCGGGCGGAGGTCCCGCCGACTGGGTCATCATCTGCATCCCCACCAATCGCGCCACCAGGATCGCCAGGAAGAACTGCCCGGTGATGCCTTCGGCGACCGCCGCGTAGCGGGCCTGCAGGGTCAGCGGCACGATGTCGCCGAAGCCGATGGTCGAGAGGGTTGTCAGGCTGAAGTAGATGAAGACCGGGAACAGCGCCCCCTGGTGATCGGTCGCCGCCGTGACGGGCATGGTCGAGCCGCCGAAGCTGAACGCCTGCGGCTGAAACTGGAATATGACGATGTAGACCAGGCCCCAGGTCAGACCGATGAGCAGATACACCGCGATCGCCATGCTGATCGTCTCGCTGGTGACCTCCTTCTGCTTCAACACGATGCGCCACTCGCTCCAGGTGATGAAGGCGAAGAACGCCAACCAGGACAGCGACCCGATGAAGGAGATGCGCGGGCTGGGATGGAAGAGCATCACCACCCGCTCAACGATGGCGGGGATCGCCAGCCCCCAGCCGATCATGCTGCGCCGGCGGCGCTGCCCGATGAGCATGGCCCGGTCGCCGACCAGCTCGTCGACCTGGGTCGCGTAGAGCGCCACGAGCAGCAGCGCCACGACCGCAAGGCTGAACACGATGGGCCCGCCGCCACCCTCGCCGAGCAGAGGCCGCACCGAGCAGGCCAGCACCAACATGACCAGCAGCGCCGTATGCCGGCGCGGCTGGATCCGCGCGCGGAGATCGCGGTGCAGTTCGGCGAACAAACAGCCGCCCGCGCGCCCTTCAGCGCACCGCGCTCGCCGCCGAGCGGATCGCCGCGGCGATCTCGCCGCTCAGCGTGGCCAGCGCGCGGCTGTGCGCGGCGGCCAGCGCATCGTAGCTGGTGTCCGCCACGGCTTCGCGGGCCACGGTGCGGCCGGAGAACGACCCGTCGCCGGCGGTCTGCTTGACGACCCATGCCGCGTCGAGCACCACCCCCTGTCCCGGCGTCGAGTCGAAGCGCTGCACGGCGATCGTCACGCGGAAGGCCGGCTTGAAGTTGGCCAGCCCCGCCGTCGCCACATCCGGCGTGCCGAGCAGCACCGACAGGTTGCCCGCCACGGCGCGCGCGATGCCATCGTTCAGCGGTGCCGCCCAACGGTTGAACTCGTCGAGCTCGACCCGGTTCGGCGCCACCTCGACGACGAACTCCGGCCGGTCGACCGAGGCGGGCACCGAGACCGGTCCGACGATGACCGCGTAGGTCGCCGCCGGCGCGCCGTCCGAGGTCGCCGTCGCGCTCAGCGTATAGAAG
>JBOHWA010000755.1:0-5766 GCA_050735855.1 Binatia bacterium | reverse complement strand
TCGCTACGGTGATCGACTACCGCGCCCGCACGCTCGAGGTGAACGATGCCACCTACGCGGCCTGGAATGCGCACGATGCCGAGGCGGTCGCCGCGGTGTTTGCCGAGGACGCCGTGATCCGCGAGGTCGGCGGGGCCGGCGAGTCGCGCGGCCGCGCCGCCATTCGCGACCGTGCCGCGGCCCTGTTCGCCGCCTTCCCCGACTTGCGCCTCGAACGCGTCGAGCTGGTCATCGACGGCGACCGCCACGCCGATCGCTGGGTGCTGAGCGGCACCCATCGCGGCCCGCTGTTCGGCTTCGAGGCCACCGGCCGCGCGGTGCGCATCGAGGGCGCCACCTTCACCCGCCTGGGCGCGCACGGCCTGGTGGTGGAAGACGTCCACATGTCCGACGTCGCCGGGCTGCTGGCGCAACTCTCCGGCTGAAAGGGCCGCCTCGCAGCGCAGCGGTTGCGGCGCCGCGGACGGCCTGGTAGCTCGACGCGCTATGCCGCGACTCAAGGCCAACGGGATCGAGATCGAGTACGAGGAATTCGGCGACCGCCACGCCCCGCCGGTGCTGCTGATCATGGGCCTGGGCTCGCAGATGATCCTCTGGCGCGAGGATTTCTGCACCGCCCTCGCGGCGCGCGGCCACCGCGTCATCCGCTTCGACAACCGCGACGTCGGCAAGACGACGTGGTTCGACCACCTCGGCCCCCCCGACGTGCCGGCCATCATGATGGCGGCGATGACCGGCCAGCCGGTGGCGGCGCCGTACCTGATCCGCGACATGGCGGCCGACGCCGCAGGCCTGCTGGCGGGGCTGGAGATCGAACGCGCCCACATCGTCGGCGCGTCGATGGGCGGCATGATCGCGCAGGCGCTGGCGATCGACCATCCGCAGCGCGTCCGCTCGCTGACCTCGATCATGTCGTCGACCGGCAATCCGAGCCTGCCGCCGCCCGAGCCGAGCGCGCTGAGTGTCATCACCCTACCGCCGGCGCGCGAGCGCGCCGAGGCGATCGAGCGCGGGGTGCTGGTCTTCCGCACCATCGGCAGCCCCGGCTTCCCGTTCGACGAGGCGGAGGTGCGTGCCCTCGCCGCGCAATCCTACGATCGCGGTTACAATACCGTCGGTGTCGCGCGCCAGTTCGTCGCCATCCTGGCCTCCGGCAGCCGCGTCGAGGGACTGCGCCAACTGCGCCTGCCGGCGCTGGTCATCCACGGCCGCCAGGATCCCCTGGTGCCGTTCGCCGCCGGCGAGGATACCGCCGCCTCGATCCCCGGCGCCGAGATGGTGGCCATCGACGGCATGGGCCACGACATGCCGCGCCCGCTCTGGCCGCGCTTCATCGATTCGATCACCACCCTGGCCGCCCGCGCCTAGACGTCCTGGCGTGCGGGAGCGACGCCCGCACGCCAACGCTCACGGGCCAGCGTCGCGCCGACCGTAGACCTCGAGGCCGCCGGCCGTCAGCAGCAGCCGATAGCGCTCGGCCATGGCCGCGCGCGCCCACTCGGCGATCGTGCCGCTGCTGGCGATCACCACCTGATCGGGCGGCTGGGCGGCGAACAGCTCGTCGATGGCTGAGTGCAGGCCGGCATCGGTCGCCAGCCGCTTGCGCGACAGCACGGCGAGCGCCGGCGGCACGTCGGCGCCGCTGCGCACGGCGTACATCGGCTCGGAGGTGAACACGCTGCCGGTGCCCCTGGGCCCGCTCGCCATGGCCGCGAGCACGCGCCGTGGCCCGTCGTCCATGCGTTGCGGCGGCGGCAGCCAGCTGGCGCGCAGGCTCGCAATGGGCAGCGCCACGATCAGGACCGCCGCCGCGCTGCGCAGCCAGGGCAAGGCCCGCGCCGGCAGCGGCGCGGTGTCGCCGCCGAACAGGATGGCGAGCCCGATGCCCGCCGCGGTGGCGAGTGGCAGCGAGAGCAGCAGGTAGTGGTGGTACCAGACCGGCACATGGCCGATCAGGAGCAGCGCTGCGACCGCCGCCCAGGCCGGAAAGACCCGCGCCGCGCGGCGGCGCTGCACCAGCAACAGCAGGCATGCGGCGGCGCCGAGCAGCGTCAGCGGCCATTCGGCGGCCGCGCCGGCGAGCAGGCCGCGGGCGTCGAAGCGCGCCAGGTCGGCGCTCTGGCGCGCGGCGCTGTGGGTGTCGGCGAGCTGATGGAGGTGCGCCGGGCCGACCAGCGCCAGCAATAGTACGGCGCCGGTTGCCAGCGTCCCCGCCAGCCAGATGAGTGCGGCGCGCACGCCGCGGCGCGCGGGGCACACCCAGACCAGCCACAGCGCCAGCAGCGGCACGAGGAACGCGGTGAACAGCTTGGTGGCCAGCGCGCCGCCCATCAGGCCGCCGCCGATCAACAGCCAGCCTGCGCCCCCGCCGTGCACCCAGCGGAACAGCGCCCACAGCGCCAAGCTGGCGAAGGCGAGGGCGGGGAGGCCGATCATGACGGAGACGCTCAGGCGTGGAAAACACGTGCTCGCGGCGAGCAGCGCCGCGGCGGCGCACCCGGCGCGCTGGCCGGCTTCCAGGCGGGCGACGTCGTACACGGCGAAGACGGTGGCGGCGGCGAACAGCACGACCAGCAGGCGCGCCCGGTCGACGTCCCAGCCGATCACTGCACCCCAGGCACGCAGCAGATGGGTGAACAGCGGCGGCTGATCGCTCCACAGCGGCGCGTAGAGCGTGGCGCCGCGCGCCATCAGCTGGGCCTTGATGAGGTTGACGCCTTCGTCGGGGTCGAAGGCGAAGACGCCGCGCCACGGTGCCAGCGCGGCGATGATCCCGGCGTACAGCAGCGCGGCGGCGAGGGCGGCGGCGACGCCGCCGCGCCCGCCCGCCACTTGGCTGGTGCGGGGCATCGCCGCTCAGCCTTCCCCCGCCGCCGCCGGCCGGTGCCATTCGAGCAGCTCGACGGCATTGGCCGGGGGATGCGGCCAGCCGAGCAGCTGCATCAGCCAGCGATCGACGGTGGAGTACGGCGCGAAGCCGCTGCGGCGCGTGTCGAAGCCGGCGAAGTACGCCTCGATGCGGCGGTTGAGCCCGTCGGGCGACGAGTCGTGCGCGCTGCGCACGAACCAGATCACGTCGGCCGGCTGCGCCGCCAGGGCGGCGACGGCCTCGAGATCCGCCGGGCCGGCGACGAGCACGGTGTGTGCACCGGGCGGCAGGGCGCGCATGACCGGTCCTAGATTGGCGCTGTGGTGATCGAAGATGACGCTCGGCGGCGCGGCGCCGGTGCCGGCCGCGATGCGGGCGCTGATCTCGCCGGCCGGGATGACGTAGGCCTGGTTGAGGAAGTCGGCGGCGGTGAAGTAGGCGTGGACACCGCCGAGCGACACGATCAGCAGCCCGAGCCCGACGGCGGCGCGCAGCCGCGGCGCGCGACGCCCGCCGAGCACCAGCAGGAGCAGTGCAAACGGCAGCAGGAAGAGCAGCCGCCCGGCGACAAAGGCGTACGACACCCAGCGCACGGCGCCGGCGAAGGCGATCAACGCGGCGACGGCGACCGGTGCGAGCCACGGCGGCTGCTGGTGTGCGCCGTACGCGACGAGCACGAGCACGCCGGGGGCGAGCGCCAGCGCGGCGACCAGCATCCAGGGATGCAGCGCCTCGCCGATGGTGAAGGAGACGCCGGCAAAGGCGAGCGCCGCGGCGCCGTCGGCCAGGCGCGAGCCGAACAGCGGCGCGTGCGACTGGCCGCCGACGCGCGCCACGGCGCCGGCGAAGACCGGGGCCCATGCGAGGTAGGCCAGGGCGATGAGCAACAGCGGGGCGCCCAGCGCGGCCAGCCCTGTCCAGGCGCGCGCCCGCACCGCGTTCCACCCGCCCACCAGCGTCAGCGCCGCGATCAGCGCGACGCCGGGCAGGTAGTGCACGTAGAGCAGCGTGCCGGCCAGAGCGGCGTAGGCGACCGCGCGCGCGGCGGAGGCGCGGCGCAGATAGGCGAGGCCCGCCGCCAGCGTCAGGCAGGCGAGCAGCAGTTGCAGGCTGTAGCTGCGCGCCATGCGACCGTAGAGCAGGAGCGCCGGCGACAGCGTCCACAGGGCGAGAAACCAGGCGCGCGAGCGCGCGTCGAGCCGGCGCAGCCAGCAGCGGTCGACCGCCAGCGTCGCCAGCAGCATGATCAGCGCCGACAGCGCCCGGGCGCGGACGATCGGCTCCGCCGCCCACGGCAGCGCCAGCCAGCCGCGCAACAGCAGGAAGTAGAGCATCGGGTGGACGTTGGTCTGCAGCACCCGCGCCATCTCGTCGTATGGCAGCGCGGCCCGATCCAGGCTCGACTGCTCATCGCCCCAGATCGGCAGGTGCCCGAGCGCCGCGAACAGCAACGCCGCCTGCACCGGCAGGCAGATCACCAGCGGATGCCGCCGGCACCAATCCAACGGCCGATGCGTGGTCACGAATAGAGCAACACCGCCTCGCGCTGCTCGCGCCAGGCGGCTTCGTCGGGAGCGGCGAGGGCGTCGAGGTCGGCGGGGGTCGCGGCCGGATCGTCGACCCACGTGCGCAGCGCCGGGCCGCCGTTGATCAGGTCGATGGCGAGCCGGTCGCGCTCGTACTCGTAGGGGAAGTCGCGCCACAGCGCGTAGTCCGGCTGCAGCGCGCGCAATGCTTTGAAGGCCAGGGCCATCAGGCGCCAGGCGCGGAAGCGCTCGTGCGCGTAGGCCGGATCGTCGAGGTGGATCTGCAGCCCGGCGCACAGGTGTCCGACGTGCTTGTGGAAGGTGGGCTCGAACCAGCACGGCCGCAGGCGGGCGCCGGCGAGCCAGTCGGGGGCGAGAGCGCGCATGCGCGTCAGGAGGGCGACGGCGTCGAGATCGGGCGCGCCGAACAACTCCAATGGGCGCGTCGTGCCGCGGCCCTCGGAGAGCGTCGTCCCCTCGAGCATCACCGTGCCGGGGTAGGCGCGCGCCATCGACAGGTTGGCGGCGTTGGGGCTCGGGTTGACCCAGGCGCGCTCGCCGAGCGGCCAGCCGCAGCCCGGCGCGGCGTGCGGCGTCCAGCCGTCCATGGTGACGACCTGGCAGTCGACGTCGAGGCGCAGCGTGCGCACGAACCAGCCGGCGAGCTCGCCGAGCGTCAGGCCGTGCCGCATCGGCAGCGGCCCGGCGCCGACGAAGCTCTCCCAGCCGGGCTGCAGCAGCGGGCCTTCGATCGGCCGGCCGATGGGGTTGGGACGATCGAGCACCCAGACCGCCTTGCCGTGCTGCGCGGCGGCTTCGAGCACGTAGCGCAGCGTCGTGATGAAGGTGTAGATGCGCGTCCCGACGTCCTGCAGATCGACCAACAGGACATCGAAGGCGTCCAGCATCGCCGCGCTCGGCCGCCGCACGTCGCCGTAGAGGCTGAACACCGGGATGCCGTGCGTCGGATCGCGGAAGTCGCCCGACTCGACCATGTTGTCCTGCTTGTCGCCGCGCAGGCCGTGCTGCGGTCCGAACGCCGCCGTCAGGTGCAGTTCGCCGAGCCCGGCCAGCGCGTCGAGCGAGTGCGTCAGGTCGCGCGTCACCGACGCCGGATGCGCCAGCAGCGCCACGCGCTTGCCGGCCAACGGCCGGCGCAGCCCCGGCTCGGCCAGCAATCGATCGATGCCGAAGTTCATCCGCCTGCTCCTCCCCACACGCCGCGCCGCGTGCCTCGCGCCCATCCCTCCTCGCGCCGGCATCGCCGCGGCGGGCCGTGCTGCGATCGACGCCGGGTTGGATTTGCCGAAGCCCTCGACCCGGAAGCGCGCGCACCGCCCTGGAGGGCGCCGGTCCCTCGGGGCCGGGGGT
>JBOHWA010000754.1:0-9473 GCA_050735855.1 Binatia bacterium | reverse complement strand
GGGCTTTGCCCAGAAAAGAAAACGCAAACCACGGATTGAGCGGATACGAGCCGATCACACGGATTTTCTGAGGGGTCCCTCCGTGAAATCCGTCAATCCGCGCAATCCGTGGTCGGCTGTTCGCTTTTATGGGCAAAGCCAGCTCAAGGTGTCCTCCGGCTCACCCCTGCTCGCGCAGCACGCGGGCGACCTCGTGCGCCAGCGCGTCGCGGTCGAGGGCGGCCTGCTCGCGCTCGAAGCGGCGTTGCCGGTAGTAGAGCTCCATCGACACCAGGCGGGCGATCAGGATGGCGGGGAAGAGCTGGCCGGTGACCGCCTCGAGCATCGCCATCGAGCGCGCGATCGGGCTCACGGCGGTGATGTCGCCGTAGCCCACGGTGGTCAGCGTCGTCAGGCTGAAGTAGACGAAGCGCACGCGCGCCCTGATCGCCGAGGTCGGCGTGCCGGTGCGGCCGAAGTCGAAGGCGTTCGGGTCGTGGACGAAGATCAGCGCGTAGATCGCCGCCCACATCATCCCGAGCAGCAGATAGACACAGATGGCCCCCTGCACGCGGTGCAGGGTGATCGATCCCTCGCGAAAGACCTGCACCAGCACGATCGCTGCGAGCATGCCGCACGCGATCAGCGTGCCGATCGCGTTGAGCGCGTCGAGGGCGGGGTCCTTGGTGGCGTAGTGCACCCAATGGATCGCCACGCTGGCGATCGCGACGCTGCCGAAGGCGATGGCGACCGTGCGTGACTTGGCCACGGCGATGATGCCGGTCACCAGCACCGCGCTGAAGACCAGGCCGAGCACGGCGTGGCCGACCGGGCCGACCGCAATGAGCGGCTCGGCGACGAACACGGTGACGACCAGGAAGACGAGCAGGCAGCTCAGGCTCCACTCGCTGGCCCAGAACGCCTGCCGTGCCTCGCGCAGGCGCGCCGGCGCCCGGCGATGGGCAGCGGCATCGTCGCCGCTCATGGCGCCGCGGCGCCGGCCGCCAGGGCCGCCGTATCGATGGCCAGCACCGTATTGTTCGACGAGACGTAGGCGCGCCGCCCGTCAGGGGAGACCACGACCTCGCGCGCCTGCGGGATGGCCGCGCTGGCGCGCACGCTGAGCGACACGGGATCGATGACGGTGAGCGCGCCGCCGGTCTGGCTGGCGACGTAGATGGCGCTGCCGTCGCGCGCCACGGCGAGGCCGGTCGGCTGGACGGGAACGGGAATCGTCGCGGTGACGGTCAGGCTGGCGAGATCGACCACCGACAGGCTCGGGCCGGTGAGGTTGGCCGCATAGGCGCGCGCGCCGTCGGGGCTGAGCGCGATGCGAAAGGGGTTGCCGCTCAGCGCCACCGCCTGGAGGAAGCGCCCTGTGGTGGTGTCGAAGACCTGCAGGAAGCCGGGCGTGCAGATCGGCCGGCAGCCGACGTAGTAGACCGTGCGGCCGTCGGCGGTGATGGCGATATCCTGCGGCATCACCGACGGGATGAGCACGCTGCTGTTGCCGCCGGTCAGGTCGACGATGCCGAAGGCGCGGTTGACCGCGTTGGCGACGTATATGGTGCGGCCGTCGGGAGCTACCGCCATGCGCCCGAAGCCGCCGCGAAAGCGCTGCATGAAGAGCGCGGTCGGCGGCGCCAGCGTGTTGGTGGCGGTGTCGAGTGTGGTCAGCGAGACCGAGAACAGGTTGGTGATGTACACCTGTGCGCCGTCCGGCGAGACGGCCATGCCGTTCGGGTTGGGGTTGATGCGCAGCGTCGCGGTGACCGAATGGTCGGCGGTGCGGATGACGCGCAGCTCGCCGTTCGAGGCGGCGTACAGGTTGGCGCCGTCGGGCGACAGCGCCAGGAAGGTCGGCGGCGAGCCGACGGCGAGGGTGGCCAGCACCGCGCCGGGTGGCGGTGGGGGCGGGCCGCCGCCGCTCAGCAGGCCGCAGCCGGCGGTGCAACACAGCGCGGCGAGCGCCGCGAGCGGAGCGCGGGGGATCACACGCATGGCTGTCACCTCCTCGCGCGCGGGCGGCGGCCTACGGGCCGGCCGGCCACCACGGCACGTCGATCGGCTGGCCGTCGTCGGCCTCCCAGCCGCCGCCCAGGCTGCCGTACAGATCGACCACCGCCAGCAGGCGGTCGCGGTCGGTCTGCGCCAGGGCGTTCTCGGCCGGGAAGAGCTGCTGCTGCGCCTCGAGGACCTCGAAATACGTCGACAGCCCGCCGTTGTAGCGCAGCAGCGCCAGGCGCACCGATTCGCGCAGCGCGTCGACCACGGTGATCTGCTCGGCCCGCACCTGCTCGAGCTTCTGCTGGGCGATCAGCGCGTTGGACACTTCCGCCAGCGCCGTCACCACGGTCTGTTCGTACTGCTGCTGGGTCGCCTCCCAGTTGGCCACCGAGCCGCGGTAGTTCTCGATCAGCCGGCCACCCTGGAACAGCGGCCCGAGCATCGAACCGGCGATCGCCCAGATCACGCCCGGTGTCTTGACCACGTTCTCGAGGTCGGAGCTCTGCCCGCCGTAGAGCGTGGTCAGGCCGATGCGCGGAAAGAAGTTGGCGACGTTGACGCCGATCTGGGCGTTGGCGGAGCGGATCTGCTCTTCCGCCTGCAGGATGTCGGGGCGGCGGCGCAGCAGCTCCGACGGTAGCCCGGCGGGTGCCTGCGGCGGCAGCGCGTCGCGCGTCAGCAGCGGCTTGCGCGGCACCGAGCCCGGCGGCCGGCCGAGCAGGATACAGATCACGTTCTCCTGGATGACGATCGCCTGCTCGAGCTGCGGGATCGCCGCCGCCGCCTGGCCGCGCGCCGCCTTGGCGCGTTCGACCGACAGCAGCGAGTCGACGCCACCCTTGAAGCGGCGGGTGAACAACTGCACCGTCTCGTCGAACGACGCGGTGGTGCGCCGCGCGATGTCGAGCTCGAGGTCGAGCTCCTGCAGCTGGAAGTACTGCGTCGCGATGCCGCTCACCAACGACAGGACGACGGCGCGGCGGAAATCGTTGGTGGCGAGCAGGTCGGCCATCGACGCTTCGCTGGCGCGCCGGATGCGGCCCCACACGTCGATCTCCCACGCCAGGTTGAGGCTGCCGAGGAAGGTGTTGAACGTCGGGTTGGCGATGCCGGGGCCGACGAAGCTCTGGCCGCGCTGGGCGGCGCCCTGGTAGCTCGCCTGCGGATAGATCTCCGAACGGGCGACGCCGACCTGGTGCTCGGCCTGCTCGACGCGATACACCGCGGTGCGCAGGTCGTAGTTGTTCTGCAGCCCCTCGGTGACCAGCGAGCGCAGGATCTCGTCGTCGAACACGTCCCACCACGGCAGGTCGGCGAACGACGCGGC
The DNA here is from genome assembly GCA_050735855.1 of Binatia bacterium. Classification (GTDB taxonomy): domain Bacteria; phylum Desulfobacterota; class Binatia; order HRBIN30; family CADEER01; genus JBOHWA01. The sequence goes on along the minus strand of JBOHWA010000754.1, from coordinate 6,160 downwards.
GGTGGCCGGCTCGATCTCGCTGCGGTACTCGACCGGCAGCGGCGGGTCCGGCTTGACGAAATCCGGGCCGACCGGACAGCCGGTGAGCACGGCGGCGAACAGCGCGACGAAGCACGCCGCCGCGACGCGCCGGCCAACCGGCCTCATGGTCAGTGGCCCTCCGGCGCCGGCGGCGGGGCCGCCGCGGTCTCCGGGTGACTGCCGCCTGCCAGGCGCTCGACGACGTAGAAGCTCACCGGGATGAGGAAGATAGCCAGCAGCGAGGCGGCGATCATGCCGCCCATCACCCCAGTGCCGAGCTGTTGGCGCGACAGCGCGCCGGCGCCGGTGGCGCGCACCAGCGGCACGACGCCGAGGATGAAGGCGAAGGCAGTCATCAGGATCGGCCGCAGGCGCAGGCGCGCGCCGGCCAGCGCCGCGTCGATCAGCGGCGTGCCCTTCTCGTACTCGTCCTTGCAGAATTCGATGATCAGGATGGCGTTCTTCGCCGCCAGACCGATCAACATCACCAGACCGATCTGCACGTAGACGTTGTTGTCGAAGGAGCGCATCCAGACCGCCAGGAAGGCGCCGAAGACCGCGATCGGCACGCCGAGCAGCACGCTGAACGGCAGCGTCCAGCTCTCGTACTGCGCCGCCAGGATGAGGAACACCATCAGCAGCGAGAAGGCGAAGATGACGTTGGGCGACACGCCCTGCGCCGCGACCTGCTCCTGGAAGGACATGCCCATGTAGTCGAAGCCCATCTCGGTGGGCTGGGTCTGCGCGAACACCTCTTCCAGGGCGTCCATGACCTGGCCGGAGCTGTAGCCCGGCTTGGCCGAGGCGTTGATCTGCGCCGCCCGGTAGGCGTTGTAGCGCAAGGTGAACTCGGGGCCGTAGATGGTGTTCATGGAGACCAGCGTCGAGAGCGGCACCGCCTCCTGCTTGCTGTTCAGCACGTAGAACTGGCCGACGTTCTCGGCCTTCGTCCGCGCGCTGCCCTCGGCCTGCAAGTACACCTGCCAGACGCGTCCGAAGCGGTTGAAGTAGTTGATGAACGAGCCGCCCATGAAGGTCTGCAAGGTCTTGTAGACCGAGCTCAGCTCGACGCCCTGCTTGAGCACCTTGTCGCGGTCGACGTCGGCATACACCTGCGGCACCCCGGGGATGAAGGTCGTCGTCGCCGACGCGATCTCCGGCCGCTGGCGCGCCGCGGCGAGGAAGGCCTCGGTATTCTTGGCCAGGAACTCGACCGTGCCGCCGGAGCGATCCTCGAGCATGAACGTCGCGCCGCCCGAGGTGCCGACGCCCGGGATGGCCGGCGGCGGGAAGGCGAACGCCTGCGCCTCGGGCAGGTAGTAGAGCTTCTCGTTCAGCTCGCGCATGATCACGTCGGCGGTGCGGCCGATCTTGTCGCGCTCGGACCACGGCGTCAGGGTGACGAAGTAGAAGCCGCTGTAGGTCGTGTTCACGCCGCTCAGCAGGCTGAAGCCGACGACGGTGTTGTAGGTCTGCACGCCGTCGGTCTCTTTGAGGAGGGCCTCGATCCGCTTGCACACCAGATCGGTGCGCTGCAGCGACGCGGCGTCGGGCAGCTGCACGTTCATGTAGAAGTAGCCCTGGTCTTCGTTGGGCAGGAAGCTGTGCGGCAGGCGGCTGCCGATCCACACGGCGAAGACGGCGAGGCCGGCGAGCCCCAGCATGGCCAGACCGGAGCGCTTGATCAGGTGGTGGCACCAGTTGACGTAGCCGTCGGTGGCGCGGCCGAAGACGCGGTTGAACCAACGGAAGAACGCCCCGAGCGGCCCGCGCGCCTCCTTCTTCGGGCGCAGCATGAGCGCACAGAGCGCCGGGCTGAGCGACAGCGCGTTGAACGCCGAGATGATCACCGAGAGCGCGATGGTGACGGCGAACTGCTGGTAGAGCAGACCGGTGATGCCCGGGATGAACGCCGTCGGCACGAACACCGCGGCAAGGATGAGCGCGATGGCGATGACCGGGCCGGAGACCTGGTCCATCGCCTTGAAAGCCGCGTCGCGCGGCGACAGACCCTTCTCGATGTGATGCTCGACCGCTTCGACGACGACGATGGCGTCGTCGACCACCAGGCCGATTGCCAGCACCAGGCCGAAGAGCGAGAGCGTGTTGATCGAGAAGCCGAGCAGCGGAAAGATCGCGAACGTGCCGACCAGCGAGACGGGCACGGCGAGCAGCGGGATCAGGGTGGCGCGGAAGCCCTGCAGAAAGACGAAGACGACGATGATCACCAGGATCAGCGCCTCGAAGAGCGTGTGGACGATGTCGGCGATGCTTTCCGTCACGGCCTCGGTGGTGTCGAGCGAGACGACGTAGTCGAGGTCGGCCGGGAAGCTCTCCTTGACCTTCTCCATCAGCGCGCGGGCGCGATTCATCGCGTCGATCGCGTTCGAGCCGGGCAGTTGGTAGATCGCCACGATCGCCGCCGGCGACCCGTCGAGACGGCCCTTGACCGTGTAGGTCTGGGCGCCGAGCTCGATGCGCGCCACGTCGCGCATGCGCACCAGCGAGCCGTCGACGTTGGCGCGCACGACGATGTCGCCGAACTGCTCCTCGTCGACCAGGCGCCCCTGGGCACGCACGGTGTACGTGTACTGCTGGCCCGCCGGAACCGGCTCGCCGCCGATCTGGCCGGCCGGGTTGACGGTGTTCTGCGCCTTGAGCGCGTCGAGGATCTCGGTGACGGTGATGCCGAGCTTGGAGAGCGTGTCGGGATCGAGCCAGAAGCGCATGGCGTACTGGCCGGCGCCGAAGATCTGCACCTGGCCGATGCCGGGCAGACGCGACATCGGGTCGTTGATGTTGATGGTGGCGTAGTTGGAGAGGAAGAGCGCGTCGTACGTGCCCTTTGGCGAATAGAGCGAGAACAATGCCAGCGGGCTGGTGGTCGAGGTCTTGATCGTGACGCCGTAATTCTGCACGTCGAGCGGCAGCTGCGACTGCGCCTGCAGGTAGCGCATCTGGGTGAGGATCTGATCGGTGTTGACGTCGGTGCCGACCTCGAAGTCGACCTTCAGCGTCATCGCGCCGGTGCTGGCGTTGGTCGAGTACATGTAGATCATGCCGTCGACGCCCTGCATCTGCTGCTCGATCGGCGTGGCGACCGACTGCTCGACGGTCAGCGCGTCGGCGCCGACGTACGTCGCGCTGAGCTGGATCTCCGGCGGCGCGATGTTGGGAAACTGGGCGATCGGCAGCTGGACCATGCTGACGACGCCGACGATCACCATGATGATGGAGATGACCATCGCCACGATGGGGCGATTGATGAAGAAGTGTGACATGGGTGGCTCGGGCGCCTCGGGCGGCGGCTCAGCCGGCCGTCGGCGGCACCGCCGTCGGCGCCTCGGTGGGCTTGGCGGCCGGCGGCACGTACGGCTTGGGATTGACCTTGGCGCCGCCGCGCACCTTCTGCAGACCCTGGGCGACCACCCGCTCGCCCGGCTTGAGGCCGTCGAGCACGACCCAGTCGAGACCGGTGCGCGGCCCGGTCGTGATGGTGCGCATCTCGACCGTGTTGTCGGGCAGGACCACCGCCACTTGCGCGCTGCCCTGCATGTCCTGCACGGCCGCCTGCGGGATCACCATGGCGTTGGGCAATACCTCGATGATCGCCTGCACCTTGGCGTAGCCGCCCGGGCGCAGGATGTTCTCCGGATTGGGGAACAGCGACTCGATCGTCACCGTGCCGGTGCGCGGATCGACCTCGCGGCCGACGACGCTGACCGTGCCGCGGTGCGGGTACAGGTCGCCGTCGGCGGTGTGGAGCTCGAGCCCGTCCTTGTGCGACGCCTGTTCGCCCTCGCGCGCCGCCCGGCCGCGCGCATAGCGCAGATACGCCTGCTCGCTGACCGGGAAGACCGCCTTGATCGGATCGACCTGCGACATCGTCGTCAACTGCGTGGTCGGCTCGACCAGGTCGCCGACCTGCGCGATGGCGATGCCCGACACACCGGTGATCGGCGCCGTCACCTTCGTCCAGCCGAGGTTCAACTGCGCCTGCTCGACCGACGCCTTGGCGGAATCGACCGCCGCCAGGTTGGCCAGGTTGGCCTGAATGGCGTTGTCGAGCTCCTGCTGGCTGACCGCGCCCTCTTTGGCGAGCGGGGTGTAGCGCGCGACGTCGAGCTGCGTCTTGACCAGCGCCGCCTGGGCCTGTGCCAACTGGCCCTTCCACTGGTCGAGCTCGGCCTGGAACTCGCGCGGGTCGATCTGGAACATCAGCTCGCCGGCCGGCACCACCTGTCCTTCATGGTAGTTCTTCGACAGCAGATAGCCCTTCACCTGCGGGCGGATGACGGCATTGATGTAGCCGGTCAGGGTGCCGACCCATTCCTGCGAGACGGGCACCTCCTTCTCGACCACCTCGGCGACCAGCACATCCATCGGCGGCGGCGCCTTGGCCTCGGGCTTCTCACAGCCGCCCAGCGCGACGGCGAACAGCAACGCGGCCGCCGCAGCACCGCCCCGGCCTGCAGACATCGACAGGCGGCGGGACCTCGGTCGCGGTCGCACGGAGGTAAGGCGCACAGCGCCGCAACGGCTCAACACGCACCGTCAAGTAGTAGATTCGTCGCTCTTGTCAACCGGCGACCGGTGATCGCGCCGGGAGGGCGAGGCGCCCGCCGAACCGCCGCCACCGGGACACGCTTGCCCGCGCCGCTGTGCTTTGCCACCATCAGCCGCGGAGGAATCGGATGCCGACCGACATGTTCGACGCGCGGCGCAAGTCGCTCGAGGAAGAATTCTTCAACAAGCAGAGCGCGACGCTCACGCAGAAGCTCAAGGCGGTCTTCGAGAAGAAGGCGACCCGCGAGAGTCTCAAGGAGGCAGCCGGCATCACCGACGAGGCGGTGCTGGACGCGCTGATGGCGCTCAACGTCACGCACCAGAGCATGACGGCGTTCGGCCTCTTCCCGCTCGTCGAGGTGGCGTGGGCCGACGGCAAGCTCGACGACCGCGAGCGCGCGGCGCTGCTCACCGCCGCGCGCGACAAGGGCATCGCACCCGGCACGCCGGCGCAGCAGGTGCTCGACGAATGGCTGCGCCACCCGCCGGGGCCCGACGGGCGCGCCGCCTGGTACGCCTACGCCGCCGAGCTCGGTCGCAAGCTCACCCCCGCCGAGCGCCACACGGTCCGCGACGAGTTGGTGCGCCGCGGCCGCGCCGTCGCCACGGCCAGCGGCGGCCTCCTCGGCCTCGGCAACCGCGTGTCCGACAAGGAGGAAGCGGTGCTGGCCGCGATCGCGGCCGCGTTTCCCGACTGACGCGCAGCCGTGCGCAAGATCCTCGTCTGCCAGCACGTCGCCTTCGAGATTCTCGGCACCCTGAACCCCCTGTTCAGACGGGCCGGCTTCCGCATCCGCTACGTGAACTTCGGCCGCTACCCGGACGCCCAGCCGAGTCTGGACGGCTACCACGGCCTGGTCCTGCTCGGCGGGCCGATGAGCGTCTACGACACCGCGGCGCACCCACATCTCGACACCGAGGTGCGGCTGGTCGACGACGCCCTGCGCCGCGGCATGCCGGTGCTCGGCATCTGCCTGGGCGCCCAGCTGATCGCCAAGGCGCTCGGCGCGCCGGTGGCCGCCAACCGCGAAAAAGAGATCGGCTGGCACGATGTGATGCCGACCGCGGCCGCCCGGCAGGACCCGGTGCTCGGCGGCTTTGCCGCCCGCGAGCGGCTCTTCCACTGGCACGGCGATACCTTTGCCATGCCGCGCGGCGCCGTCCACCTCGCCAGCTCGGCGCTGTGCGACAATCAGGCCTTCCGCTACGGCAGCAACGTCTACGGCTTCCAGTTCCACCTCGAGGTCGACGCCCCGCTGATCGAGCGCTGGCTGCGCGTCCCGGTGCACCGCCGCGAGCTCGAGGAGTGCCACGGCGCGGTCGCCCCCGAGCGCATCCGCGCCGACACCGCCCAGCATCTCGACAACCTCACCGCCCTCAGCGAGCGCACCTTCGGCCAGTTCATCGACCTCTTCGGCCCCTTCGAACGGCGCTGCGTCCTGCCCTCGCGCTGACCCGCCCGCCGGCCGGCGGGCGCTGCGTGGCAGAAATCGCCTGCTGTGTGGCGGGCCCGCCCGGGCCGTCACCGCGGGCTTGCCGCACCGCCAGTGGAGGGCGCCGGTCCCTCGGCGCC
>JBOHWA010000753.1:0-8530 GCA_050735855.1 Binatia bacterium | reverse complement strand
CGGCGCCGAGGGACCGGCGCCCTCCAAGTTGTCGGTCGAATGGACGCGATGCCCAGGAGCCGCCACTTCGAGGCGCGCTCATCGTCGCATGCACCGCCCTGGCGGGCGCCGGTCCCTCGGCGTGCTTCGACAAGCTCAGCACCGACGAGTGGGTCCCGTTCGCCCTGAGCCTGTCGAAGGGCGCCGAGGGCCCGGCGCCCGCCAATTTGGCGCTGCGGCGGGGCGGAACGGGAGGACGGTATTGAACCCACCTGGGCCATCAGCGAGGATGCGCACTTTCCCTGGGGAGGGCAGATGAGCACCAACTTCAACCTGGCCGAGATCAGCGAGACGATCGCCGCGGCTATTCCGGAGCGCGAGTGCATCGTCCACCGCGAGCGGCGCTACACCTGGCGGCAGTTCAACGAGCGCACGCGCCGGCTGGGCAACTACCTGCGCAGCCGCGGCCTCGGCTGCCGCGCCGACCGCGGCGCGCTGCGGAACTTCGAGTCCGGTCAGGACCACCTCGGCATCTACCTCTACAATTGCCCCGAGTACCTCGAGGGCATGGTCGGCGCCTTCAAGGCGCGCGTCGCCCCGTTCAATGTCAACTACCGCTACGTCGACGACGAGCTCATCTACCTGCTCGCCGACGCCGAGGCGCGGGCGCTGATCTACGACGCCCGCTTCGCCCCCAACGTGCAGCGCATCCGCGCCCGCCTGCCGCAGCTCGAGGTGCTGCTGCAGGTCGACGACGGCTCCGGCACGCCCCTGCTCCCCGGCGCGGTCGACTACGAGGCCGCGCTCGCCGCGGCCTCGCCCGAGCGGCCCGACCTCGAGTGGTCGGCCGACGACCTCTACATCCTCTACACCGGCGGCACCACCGGCATGCCGAAGGGCGTGCTGTGGCGCCAGGAGGACATCTTCTTCGGCGCCCTCGGCGGCCACCCGATGGGCGGCGAGAGGTTCGCCAGCGTCGAGGCGCTGGCCGACGCCGCCCTGAACGGCTCGCTGCGCGCCTGCCCGGCGCCGCCGTTCATGCACGGCGCGGCGCACTGGATGGCGTTCATGGCCATGCACCAGGGCGGCACGGTGGTGATCCAGGACCATCCCGAGCGGCTCGACCCCGACGACATCTGGACGACCATCGCGCGCGAGAAGGTGCGCTTCATGGTGATCGTCGGCGACGCCTTCGGCCGCCCGCTGATCGATCAGCTCGATGCCAAGTCCTACGACCTGTCGGCCTTCGGCATCCTGCTCTCCGGCGGCGCCATCCTGACGCCGGCGCTGAAGGACGCCTTCATCGAGCGCATTCCGCACCTGATGATCATCGATGGCTTCGGCGCCTCGGAGACCGGCGGCCAGGGCCAGCAGGTGTCGATGGGCGGCAGCAAGGCGTCGACCGGCACCTTCCGCATGAACGACGACACGATGGTGCTCAAGCTCGACCTCAGCGCCCCGCTGGCGCCGGGGAGTGACGAGAGCGGCTGGCTGGCGCGCAAGGGCCACGTGCCACTCGGCTACTTCAAGGACGGCGAGAAGACGGCCCAGACGTTCCCGATGATCGGCGCGGCGCGCTGGGCGGTGCCCGGCGACCACGCCCGTGTCGACGCCGACGGCACCATCACCGTGCTCGGCCGCGGCTCGGTGTCGATCAACTCAGGCGGCGAGAAGATCTATCCCGAGGAGGTCGAGAAGGCGCTCAAGGGCCACCCGTCGGTCTACGACGCCGTCGTCGTCGGCACCCCCAACGACCGCTTCGGGCAACAGGTCACCGCCGTCGTCCAGACCCGCAGCGGCGAGACGCCGACCGCCGACGACCTGACCAAGTTCGCCGCCGAGCACCTCGCCCGCTACAAGCTGCCGCGCGCCATCCTCTTCGTCGACGAGATGGTGCGCAGCCCGTCGGGCAAAGCCGACTACCGCTGGGCGAAGAAGCTCGCCTTAGAGCGGCTCGGGCTTGCGGAAGGCAAAGAGTAGGAGTTCACCGCGGTGAATTCGTATGTCCTTGATCGCGTTCGATCGCCGGCCCGCTGGTCGCCCACTTTGCCGAGTTGCCGGCGGTCGTCGAGCGCCTGCTGTCAGACTGACGCGACGGCGAGGAGACATGCATGGCACGCCAGGGAGAAGGCCAGACCGCGCTGATCACCGGCGCCAACATGGGGATCGTCCACAGCCTGCCGAGTCCGGCGTAAGGGGGCCCGCATGAAAGTCGTCAACCACCTCTATCCGACCGCCGAGCAGATCATGCCGCTCGCCGCCGACCCGTCGCCCGAGCCCATCGCCATGCTCAACCTGCTCAAGTTCCGCGACCGGGCCGTGTACGACGACGGCCGCGCCGACGACATCTCCGGCCGCGAGGCGTACATGCGCTACGCCGCCGAGATGCGGCCGATCGTCGAGGCGGCCGGCGGCCGCTTCCTCTTCTCCGGCGACGTCGCCGGCCTGGTGGTCGGCGAGGTCGAAGAGCTGTGGGACGCGGTCGGCGTGGTCGAGTACCCGTCGCGGGCCGCGTTCCACCGCGTCGCCACCTCGGCCGCCGTGCAGGCGATCGGCGTCCACCGCCAGGCCGGCCTCGCCGGACAGTTGCTGATCCCGACCACCGCACTGGCGCCGCCCTGAGCGCGACGTCCCGACACGGCGCGGCGGAGCGCCCGCCAGACGCCGTGGACACCGCGGACCGACCTGCACTAGAACGCTGCCGGGAGGGAACGCCAATGTCGCTGGTCACCGACCGCGCGCTGCCGGCGCGCGAGCTGCTCGACGAGTGCATCGCCTTCAAGCGCGACCATGCGCCGCAGAGCCAGTTCCTGCGCGCCCTGGTGCTCGGCACGCTCACCGAGCCGCAGCTGAAACTGTGGGCGAAGGACTTCTATTATTATGTCGAACCCGCCATCCCGACCATCGCGGCCTGGCTGTCGATGGCGCCGACGCTGCCCGACCGCGAGGCCTACAAGCTGATCGCCCGCAACCTGGCCGGCGAGATGGGCTACATCCGCGAGGCCGAGCACCACGACCTCTACCTGCAATTCTGCGCCGGCCTCGACATCTCGCGCGACGACCTGCTCGACCACACCCCGCTCGCCTCGACCATCGGCGCCGCCTCGACGATGGGCTACTACTGCCGCAACTCCTTCGAGGAAGGCCTCGGCGCCTTCGGCCTCGGGGTCGAAATGGAGGTCCCCGGCCGTCCGAACGGCGCGCAGTTCCTGCACGACGGCCTCAAGCGCCATTACCGGATCGACGAACACGCGATGGAATTCTGGGCGGTGCACATCCAGGCCGAGGAGGAGCACGGCGAGAACGCCGAGCGCGCTCTGCTGCTCTGCGGCCAGACGCGCGAACAACAGGCCCTCATCCGCCGCGCCTTCCGCTTCAGCGTCCTCGCCCACGCGGCGATGACCGAGGGCTACGACCGCTTCCTGCGAGAGACCTGAAAAGAAAAAGACTTCACCGCGGAGACGCGGAGTCGCGGAGATCGTCTGCTCGCGTAGCGCCGCGCTCTGATCCCCACAACCTTTGTCTGGGAACAGGCAGCTACTCGCTGCCCGAACCACTCCGCGACTCCGCGCCTCCGCGGTGAAGTCCTGCCTCTGAACCCTCCCCTTGTTTTCAACCCCCGCCTTCTTGCTAGGCTACTATGCATGTCGATCTGGTCGCGCCTGTTCGGCCGCCCCCTCGACGCCAACGTCAAGCCGGTGGCGCCGCCGGCGCGCGGGCCGATCCCACTGCCGACCGACCCGTTCGTCTTCGAATGCCGCGTCTGCCACAAGGTCTTCGAAGCCCGCCGGCGCCGTCCGAGCTGTCCCGAGTGCGACAGCCAGGACGTCGAAGTGATGAGCGCCTGACCCTCCCGCCGATCGCCCAACGCGAAACGCCCAACGCCGAACGATTCCCCTTATGACTGAAGCACCCCGCCCCCTCCTGAAGGGCCGCCACGCCGTCATCGTCGGCAGCGGCATCACCGGCCTCGCCGCCGCGCGCGTGCTCTCCGATCGCGGTGCGCAGGTGACCGTGCTCGAGCGCGACGCCGAGCCCGACGCCGACAGCCCGGCCGAGGCGTTCAGCCACTGGAAGCGCAAGGGCGCTCCGCAGGTGCGCCACTCGCATGCCTTCCTCGGCCGCCTGCGCAAACTGTTGCGCCAGCGGTACCCGGACATCCTCGCCGGCCTGCTCGAGGCCGGCGCCGCCGAGCTCGATATGCTCGAGCGCCCACCGGTCACGCTGCCGCCGCTGACGCCGATGCCCGGCGACGAAGACCTCGTCGCCCTCGGGTGCCGGCGCACGACGTTCGAGTGGGTGGTGCGCCGCAACGTGCTCCCACGGCCGGGCGTCAACCTGATCGCCGGCGCCCAGGTGCGCGGCCTGCTCGCCGATCGCGGCGCGCCGCCCACCGTGCGCGGCGTGCGCTACGCCCTCGGCGAGCAGGAGATCGACCTCGCCGCCGACCTGGTGATCGATGCCAGCGGCCGCCACTCCAAGGCGCTCGAATGGCTGGCGGACATCGGCGCGCCGGCGCCGAGCGAGCAACTCGAGCAGTCGGGCGTCATCTACTACACGCGCTTCTACCGCTTCCGCGAGGGCGCCGTTCCGCCGCCGCCCAACAACTACCCGGCGGCCGCCGACTACAACTGGATCAAGTACGCCATCTTCCCCGCCGACGGCCGCACCTTCTCGATCACCTTCGCCATCGCCCTCGCCTTCCCGCGCCTCAAGGTGCTGTCGCGCCCCGAAGCCTTCGACGAGATGACCCGCGCACTGCCGGCGCTGGTGCCGTGGGTCGACCCGAAGGTGTCGGAGCCGATCGGCGACCTCGAGCATCCGGTGCAGGCCATGGGCGGCCTGATCAACCGCCTGCGTCGCTTCGTCATCGATGGCCGGCCGGTGGCGGTCGGCTTCTTCGCCCTCGGCGACTCGGCCTACTGCACCAACCCGCTCTATGGCCGCGGCTGCGCGCAGGCCTTCCTGCACGCCGACCTGCTCGGCCAGGCGCTCGACGCCACGCCCACCGATCTCACCGCCGCCGCCCTGGCGCTCGACCGCCAGGCGCGCGCCGAGATCGAGCCGTTCTACCGCGCCTCAGTGGTCGCCGACCGCGACGCCGTGCGCAAAGCCGAAGGCCGCCGCCATCGCCGCCTCGCCGACCGCCTGACGCACCGCTTCTTCGAAGACGGCCTGATCCCGGCGACGCGTTGCGACCCGGTCGTCTTCCGCGCCTTCGTGCGCATGTTCAATATGCTCGAGGCGCCGGAGAAAGCCTTCGGCAGCCCTGCGGTGCTGCTGCGCTCGCTGCGCGTGCTGCTGCGCGGCAAACGCTACAACCGGCGATACGCCATCCCGGGCCCGCCGGACAAGGAAACGACCATCGCGCGCTGCGAGACGGCGGCGGCCTGATCCGTCGACCAACGGGAATTGCAGCTCTCATCCACGTTTCGTGCTTTGTGGTTGCCGCACTTCGTGCTACCCAGCTCAGCATCGTAGTATCTGTCAGGAATGTGACTCGAGATCGAAGCTGGGCACTGAGCAAGAACGGAGAGCTGATGAATTCAGACCTTAGTCGCGTCTTGATTGTGCTCGCTTTCATCGCCGCAGCGTTCACGGCCCCAAGCGCTGTTTCCGCCGTGTGCGTCCTGACGTGTCCGGCGAACATCAGGGAAAACGTGGCGGACATCGACGGAAGCGCGCAAGTGACCTACGTGGTGTCCGGCAGCGCCGATTGCGACGGAACCGAGCAGACATCGGGCCTGCCATCGGGGTCTTTCTTCCCAGTCGGCACGACCACGAATTCCTTCCGAGACACCGAAAACCCCAACGCGACCTGCCAGTTCGACGTGGTGGTCGTCTACGTGGGTCCGCTAGGAGCTCCCGTTCTGGGTGTTCTTGGACTGGGCGCGCTGACCGCACTGCTCGCTGGACTCGGCCTGTGGACGGCGCGCCGCCGCCCACAGCCAACGCCGTAGCCCCGGCATCAAGCGGCGCCTGGCGGTGCCGACCCCTGCGGCGCCAACGCGGCGATCATCACCGAGCTCTCGAGCAGCTCTTCGCCGCCGATGATCAGCGCCAGAGCGAACAAGCTCGGCGACTGCAGCCAGCACCCCAGGCCGAGGCCGGCGACAGCGAGCGCTACGACCGCGACACGGAAGCCCTGCAGAATTGCCAGCACCCGCTGCGGGTCGCGCGCGCCGCGCGCCCGTCGCACGGCGCGCGCGGCGCTCCATACCGCGGTGACGACGCCGCCGGCGATCAGCACCGCCGCCGGATAGGCGCGCCAGGTCAGGTCGAAGAGTTCGGTCATGATCGCAGTCCTCGGTCGCCGCGCCCGCCCGGGGGGAGCCGGGTGGGCACGGCGACGTCAGGGGGTGAGGGTGGTCACGCGGCGGCGCTCGACGCCAACGCCGCCTGCATGGCGCCGGCTGCCTCGCGCACGGCGCCGAGCTTGATGCCGGCCTGGTCGCAGAGCGTCGCCAGGTCGTAGTAGAGCCGCTCGCCACGCAGGCGGCCGCCGGCGAATTCGATGATGGCGATGAACGGCAGCGCCACCGTCCGGCCGGTCGGGTTCTGCCCGAGCAGCGCGCCCGTGACGGAACCGTGGAAGGTGCCCCAGTGGACCAGGCGATCGCCGTCGATCACCTCGCCGTCCATCGTCACCCGACTGTCGGGCATCGCGGCATCGCTGGCGGCATATTGCATCGCCACCGCCGCCCGTCCGTCGAAGCGCAGGCCGAGCGCCGTCACCTCGTAGTACCCGTCGTCGACGTAGTAGGAGGCCGCGGCCACCGCATCGTGCCGCGCCTCGGCGTCCATGTGCGCCGCAACCAGGCGTCGCATCTCGTCGTGCGTCATCATCATCTCCTTCCGTCGCGGTCAGCGCGCGGTCGGCGCCAGGCGCGCCGACACGGGCTCGCTCGCGCTATCGGCTGACGTGCGCAGCAGATAGGTGAGGGGGCTCATGCTGCCGAGAAACACGGTGGCAGCCACGTACGGGATCGGTGAGATGCCCCGATCGCGCGCGTCGTTCCACATCCAGACGCCGATCAGACTGAGCGCGATCGCCAAGTCGAAGAGCACGGAGATGGCCGCGAGGTTGGCCGTCACCCCCTGGAGGAAGCCCAGCATGCCGTAGCGGTAGAGGACGAAGGCGTTGAGGGCGGTGAGGTCGAACAGCGCGATCCCGAGAAGCACCTTCTTGGTCATGGTCGAAACCTTTCTGCCGGCGCGGCCGGCGCTTGTGGTGTGATGACCGGAACCATTCCAAGGACCGTGCCGGTCGCCTTCCGGCGCGCCGCGCCCCATCGGCACCCAGCGCGGCTCCAGCGACGTTGCGCGCCAGCAACATGGCCCGTTGCGGCAGGGCAACGCCCGCGCTCGGCCGGCCGCCCGGGGCCGCGCATTCCCTTCGCCGCCCGGCGGTGCGAAACTTGCGTAATGGGTGGACCTATGGAGACAACTGCGAGTCACACAGTGGCAGCCCCGGCGGCCGACGAGCTCTGGCGCGGCTTCCGCCTGCGCTGGTGGGGGATGGCGGCGGGCATACTCACCGGGGTGTTCGACACCGGGGTGATGTCGATGCTCGGCGTCACCTTCGCCATCAACGGCTGGGACGCACGGCCGATCGTCGCCACCTACTTCGGGGCGTCGTTTGCCGTCCTGGGGTACCTGCTCGGGGCGCTGATCGAGAGCGGCCGCCGCGAGCGCCGCACCGCCACCCTGCTACAGGCGCAGAGCGAAGCGGTCAGCGCGGCGCGCGCCCGGCTGGTGCAGAGCGAGAAGCTGGCGGCGCTCGGCCAGCTCGCCGCCACCATCGCGCACGAGGTGCGCAACCCGCTCGGTGTCATGCGCTCGGCGGCGCAGACGCTCGACGAGACGCTGCCGCCCGAGCGCGACGAGGCGCGCCAGGCGAGCGGCTTCATCATCACCGAGATCGATCGGTTGGCCAACGTCGTCCACTCGCTGCTCGCCTACGCGCGGCCGCTGCAGGTGACGGTACGGCCGACGCCGGCGGGCGAGCTCTTCGACCGCGCCCTGCTGCTGGCGCGCGAGGACCTGGCGGCGCAGCGCGTGCGCGTCGCGCGCGGCGCCGACCCGTCGGTGCCCCTGGCGGTCGATCCCGACCTGGTCAGCCAGGTGCTGCTCGGCCTGCTGGTCAACGCCGCGGCCGCCGTCCCGCCGGGCGGTTGCGTCAGCCTCGACGCCGAGGTGCGCGGCGAGACGGTCGCGCTGCGCGTCAGCGACTCCGGCCCCGGCATCCCGCCCGAGCTGCGCAGCCGCATCTTTGAGCCGTTCTACACCACCCGCGCGCGCGGCACTGGCCTCGGCCTCGCCATCGCGCGGCAGATCGTCGAGGCACACGGCGGACAGATCGAGGTCGGCGAGGCGGCAGAAGGCGGTGCGAGCTTCGCCATCACGCTGCCGCTGGCGGCGCGCGCCTCACTCGCGGCGTGAGTGGCGGGCGCCGGGCCCGCGACAATCGCCGCCCCTGGAGGGCGCCGGGCCCTCGGCGCCGGGCCCGCGACAATTGCCGCCCGTGGAGGGCGCCGGCCCCTCGGCGCCG
>JBOHWA010000752.1:0-6024 GCA_050735855.1 Binatia bacterium | reverse complement strand
GAACTCGACACTGAACCCCTCTTCCTCTTCGCTCGCCTGGTCGATCAGCACCAGCGTCGCGCGGCGGTAGGTCGAGGCGGGAAAGAACAGGAAGCCGGTCAGCACCGCCTGCGGTGCGAGGACGCCGTCGGCGATCAGGCGCTGGCGCATCTCGGCCTGGGCGGCCGGCGCGGCGCGGTCGATCGCCAGCGGCGCGATGCGCGTGCCCTCCTGCGTGACCAGCTGCACGCGGGCGCCGGCGAAGAGGTAGGTGCGCTCGCTGCGGTTGTCGATCCTGACCCGCACCGGGGTGATCCCGGCGCCGCTCAGGTTGGCGTCGAACGCGCTGCTCGCGGCGCTGCCGCGCAGCGGCTCGACGCCGATGACCAGCCCGGTCTCGGGGTTCTCCGCCAGGCGCGGCCGCACCGTGCGGCGCTCGGCCACCTTCTGCACGGCGCTGGCGAAGTCGGTCTTGAAGCTGAGCGAGCCGGGCAGCGGCTCGTCGGTCAGCGCATCGAAATTGGCGCCGCGGTTCGAGCAGGCGATGGTCACGGTGGCGGTGTACTCGGTGCCCTCGACCGGATCGGTCAGGGCCCAGCCGGTGTTGCGGCGGCCGACCACCTCGCCGGCAACGCCGGGCTGCGGCTCGCGCACCGGGCCGATGATGTAGCCGAGGCGTAGCAGCGCGCCGCTGGCGACGCGCACCGCCTCGGTGCACGGCATGCCGGCCTGCTCGACGTGGCTGCGGGTGAGATTAGTCGCCGTCGAGCAGGCGGCGAGCAGCGCGCAGGCGATGACGGGCAGCGGGACGCGGCGCATGCCCGGGCTACGCGTCGCCCAATGGACGGCACTGCGCTTTGCGCGGCGTGGTGCGCTGGCAGCGCAGGGAGTCGGTGACGCCGGAGGCGAGCAGGGCGCAGGCGTTGTCGATGCCGGTGCGCAGGCCTTCGAGCTCGGTCTTGCCGGTGACCGTGCGACAGACGTCGCGGCCCTCGAAGGCCATGCACACCTCGCACTCGAAGTCGCTGACCTGGAAGCTCGACCAGACGACGAACGCGCCGATCGGCAGCAGGAAGCCGAGGGTGACGATGGCGTTGCGCCAGGGATGCCGCTTCTGCACGGCGGATCGGGGGGCGGTAGCGGTGGCGGGGCCGCGCGGGCGACCCCGCCGACACCGACTACAGCTTCGAGAGCACCGTCTCGGCGCTCGACTGATCGAGGCCCTTGGGATCGATCAGCACGTGCTCGACCTTGCCGTCCTTGACGATCAGCGCGAAGCGCTGCGAGCGGTGGCCCATGCCGAAGCCGCTGGCGTCGAGCTCGAGGCCGAGCGCCTTGGTGAAGTCGCCGTTGCCGTCGGCGACCATGCGCACCTTGCCGTGCGCCTTCTGGCTGTCGCCCCAGGCGCCCATGACGAACGCATCGTTGACCGCCATGCAGACGATCTCGTCGACGCCCTTGGCCTTGATCTCGGCCGCCTTCTCGACGAACCCGGGCAGGTGCTTCATCGAGCAGGTCGGGGTGAACGCCCCCGGCACCGCGAACAACACCACCTTCTTGCCCTTGAAGAGATCGCCGAGCGAAACATCCTGCGGCCCCTTCTCGCCCATCTCCTTCAGCTTCATGTCCATGGGGAGCGTATCGCCTGCTTTGATCGTCATCTGACCCTCCTGGTTGCTTTCGCGTTGGCCCGAATCACTTGTGCCGCTGCGAGCCGAAGAAACCCAACAACGGATTGAACGGATTGAACGGATTCTGAGTCTCGTCTTTTCCGGAATCTGTTCAATCCGCTCAATCCGTTGTTCAGCTCTTCTCCCTTCCTACTGCGTATCAGCGAGCAGCCGCAACGCTTCCACCTGCATGGTGGCGCAGGTCAGCGTGCCGACGCCGCTCTCGCGCCAGGCGGCGAGGCGGTCGCGGATGCGCTCCGGCGGGCCGACCAGGGAGACCTCGTCAGCCAGCTCGTCGGGCACGGCGGCGGTCGCCTCGTCCTTCTTGCCGTCCAGGTAGAGGTCCTGGATCTTCTTCGCCTCGGCCTCGAAGCCGTAGCGGCAGGCGAGCTCGTTGTAATAGTTCTTGCCGCGCGCGCCCATGCCGCCGATGTACAGGGCGAGCGCGGGCTTGATGAAGCCGAGGCAGGCCTTGACGTCGTCGTTGATGATCACCGTCGCGCCGGCGGCGATGTCGAAGTCCTTCAGGCTCTTGCCGTTGCCGGCCTTCTTGAAGCCGGCGTCGAGCGACTCCTTGAACACCTTCGGGGCGCGGAACGGCGACCAGAAGATCGGCAGCCAGCCGTCGGCGATCTGGGCCGCCTGGCGCACGCTCTGCGGGCCGATGGCGGCGACGTAGATGGGGATCTGGCGGCCGTGCAGGATGCTCTTCAGCGGCTTGCCGAGGCCGGTGGCGCCGGCGCCGCGGTAGGGGATCTGGTAGTGCTCGCTGCTGTACTCGAGCGGCTTCTCGCGCGCCCAGATGGCGCGCACGATCTCGATGTACTCGCGCGTGCGCCTGAGCGCGTTGCCGTAGGGGACGCCGTGCCAGCCCTCGACCACCTGCGGGCCGGAGGCGCCGATGCCCATCAGGAAGCGGCCGCCGGAAAGCTGGTCGAGCGTCGTCGCGGTCATCGCCGCCATCGCCGGCGTGCGCGCCGGCATCTGCATGATGCCGGTGCCGACGTGGATCTTCTCGGTCTGCGCCGCGATCCAGGCCGCCGGCGTGACCGCATCCGAGCCGTACGCCTCGGCCGTCCAGACGGAAGAGAAGCCGAGCGTGTCGGCCTCCTTGATCAGCGGCATGTTGAGCTGCATGCGGGCGCCGGAATAGCCGGCATTGAGTCCGAAGCGCATGGAACCTCCTGGGTGCGGGTGGTGGGTGAAGGTATTTTCCTAACACCAACCGTATGCCGGGTACCACCGCACAGTCGCGATACGGGGCGCCGCCGGGTTGCAGGGCGCTGTTGCTGGGAGCGCGGGCGGCCCGCCCGCTCCTCGGCTGGGGGTGTGGCAACCCATCCCCACCCAAGAGCGGGCGAGCCGCCCGCGCAGCGTGGAGCGTTGCGGCTCGATGAGGATCACCCCGCCGCCGCGAACCCCGCCCGGGTCAACAGCTCTCGCTGCGCCTCGATCATCATCTCCCGCGCCTGGTCGACGGGGTAGAACTGGCAGACGTCGTTCTCGCCGTCGCCATGGCGGCAGCGGCCTTTGTCATCGATGGCGGCGGCGCTCTCCGGTGCGACGTCGGCGAGGAAGGCGTGCACGATCTTGCCCGACTTCTGCCGCACGGTGCCGAGGTCGGCGCCGAGGACGACGCGCAGGCCGGTTTCCTCCTCGGTCTCGCGCCGCGCCGCGTCCTCGACCGATTCGCCCGACTCGATCAGCCCCTTCGGGATGCCGAACAGCGGCTTGCGGAACGAGGCGCCGCGCGCGTGGACGAGCAGCACTTCCGGTCCGCGCGGGCCGTCGCGCGTGACCAGGCAGCCGGCGGCGAGGGGCGCGGGCTTCGCCATACGCTGCTAGCTAGAGCGCGTTGCGCCGCGCGACGTCGGCGAAGAAGCGGCCGCTGGCTTTCACCACGCGGCGCTGCGTCGGGTAGTCGACGTACACCAGGCCGAAGCGCTTGGAGTAGCCGTACGACCACTCGAAGTTGTCGAGCAGCGACCAGCAGAAGTAGCCCTTCAGGTTGACGCCGTCGGCGATCGCGCGGCGGCAGGCGTCGAGGTGCACGCGCAGGTAGTCGGTGCGCTGCGGATCGTCGACCACATCGCCGGCCAGCTCGTCGCGAAACGCCGCGCCGTTCTCGGTGATGTAGATCGCCGGGGCGCCGTAGTCGCGGGTGATGCGGGTCAGCGCGTCGTAGAGATGGTCGGGGTAGATCTCCCAGCCCATCGCGGTCTTGGGGTTGGGCGACTCGATCTGGCTGGCGCCGATCAGCGCCGAGTCGGGATCGTCCCTGACGACGGCGCGTGTGTAACTGTTGTGGCCGAAGAAATCGATCGGCGGCGCCATCTGTGCCAGGTCGCCCGCTTCGATCGGCGGCGCCAGCGGTCCGAGCCGCTCGAGGACGTCGGCCGGATACTGGCCGAGCAGCGACGGCTCCCAGTACCAGCGGTTGACGAAGCCGTCGAAGCGCCGCGCCGCGGCATGGTCGGCCTCGCTGTCGGTCGCCGGGTAGGCCGGCATCGAGACCTGGGTGATGCCGACGACGCTGTCGCGCACGGTGGCGCGCAGCGCGCGCACGGCGGCACCGTGCGCCAGGTTCATGTGGTGCGAGGCGCGGAAGGCGAGCGCCGGGTCGGTGAGCCCCGGGGCGTGGATGCCGAACACGTGGCCGATGACGATGAAGGCGAACGGTTCGTTGAAGGTGATCCAGTGGCGCACCCGATCGCCGAGCGTGCGGCCGAGCAGCGCCGCGTACTCGCCGAAGGCGTCGGCGATGTCGCGCGCGCCCCAGCCGCCGCGATCCTGCAGCGCCTGCGGCAGGTCCCAGTGGTAGAGCGTGACGAACGGTGTGATGCCGCGCTCGAGCAGGGCATCGGCCAGGCGGCTGTAGAAGTCGAGGCCGGCGGCGTTCGGCGCGCCGCGGCCGGCCGGCAGGACGCGCGGCCAGGAGACCGAGAAGCGGTAGGCGTTGAGGCCGAGGTCGGTCATCAGTCCGACGTCCTCGCGGTAGCGATGGTAATGGTCGCAGGCGACGTCGCCGTTCTGCTCGCCGTGGATCTTGCCGGGCAGGTGCGAGAACGTGTCCCAGATCGACGGCGCGCGGCCATCGGCGTCGTGCGCACCCTCGATCTGATACGCCGCGGTGGCCGTCCCCCAGAGAAAGCCCTTCGGAAATCCCGCCATCACGTCTCTCCTCGATGCGGACTTGGTGCGGCGGGCGCGTCAGTCGTCGAGCACAAAGCTGGAGATCAGATCGGCCGGCTCGCCGTTCACCATCGTGTCGAGCGTCGGACCGGCGACCACCAACGTGCCGGGGCCGTCCTCCTGCGTCCAGTTGGCGCAGTCGAAATTGGCACCGGTCTGCTCGTCGGTCAGCGTCGTCGGGACCCCGGGGGTCGGCTCGGGGTTGTTGAAATGGAGGATCTCACCGGTGGCACGGCTGGTGGTCAGAGCGAAGTCCACCGTATCACCGGTCAGATTCTCGTCGCCGCAGGGGGGCTCGCGCTCGAGCAGGATCTCGATCGGCAGGCCGGCGGTCACGCCGGTTGCCATATCCGGCGCGATCATCAGCGCGCCGGGGCCCGAATCGCCGGGCAGCAGCCCGCCGCCGAGCGTGCCGTTGCAGACGCCGGGGTGCGGATCGGTCGGTCCTTCCACCTGGCCACGGGCCATGGAGCAGTCCTCGGCGCTGAAGCAGCTGCCACCCGGGCAGTCGGCATCGACGCTGCAGGCGAGGCGGTCGCTGTCGCCGCCGCTGCAGTGGCCGACGGTGCCGAGGTTGTGGTCGAGCACGACGCTGATGCCCAGCCCGGCGCCGCCGTTGCAGGCCAGCAGGCCGGCGCGCTCGACCGGCAGGCGGTCCTGCCGGACGCGCAGGCACACCGTGACGCCGCCCGTCGGTACGTCGACCCAGATGTATTCCGACGCGCCGACGACATCGACGAAGGTCGCCCCGGTCGGCCCGCTCGGCTTGCCGGCGCGCAGATCCAGATAGCCGGCGACGCCGTCGGTGGGGAACTTGAAGGCGGGGTTGAGCACGGCGACGAAGCGGCTGGTCTCGGAATTGATCGAGAACCGCCGGATGCCGAGCGAGCCGTCCGCCGGTTGCGTCGGCGTCGGCGACGCCGGCGGGGTCGTCGCCTCGACGATGATGGTCTCGGTTACCGTCGGGGTCGCCGGGCAGCCGCTCAGCGAGCTGCCCACCGCCCCGATGAGGACATTGATGCTGATCGGGCGCTCGCACGCGTCAAAGCCCGTACAGGCGTCGGTGCACGCGATGTTGCCGAGCGCGATGTTGACCAACGTGATCAGCTCGTTGATCGCGACGCGGCCGTCGCCGTTGCAGTCGCCGGTGCACGCGGCCGGGTTGGGTGGCACGGTCGGCGAG
>JBOHWA010000751.1:0-7999 GCA_050735855.1 Binatia bacterium | reverse complement strand
GTCGTGTAGACGCTGATGTACAGGTCGAGCTCGTCCTGCGAGACGTGATCGGGCTCGCCGGCGCTGGGCTCCTGCGCCTCCGGGCGGAGGCCGAAGACCAGCGCGCCGAGCAACACCCCGATGGCGCTGATTCCGAGGATCATTCCGACGATCCGAGCCCCCATTGGTCCCTCATCGCGGCGCGCACACTGGCCGCGCTGCACGCCGCGATCCTCACCGAGGAAAGGGCAGAAAGCAAGGCCCGTCCCGGGCGCGCCACCTGGCTTGACGACGCGCGCGCGCGCTGCGTAGGGTGCCGCCTTCATGGCGCTGACGTACGAAGCGGTGGGCGTGGATGCGGAGGGCGTCGACGCCAGCCTGCGCACGCTGGGCAAGTGGATCACGGCGACCTTCGCCTTCAATCCGGTGCGGCCGCAGCTGCCGCTCGGGTACTACGCCAACGTGCTGCCGGTCGCGCCCGACCTGGCGATCGCCATCTCGACCGACGGCGTCGGCACCAAGCTGCTGGTGGCACAACAGCTCGGCAAGTACGACACCATCGGCATCGACTGCATCGCGATGAACGCCAACGACGTGCTCTGCGTCGGCGCGCGCCCGGTGTCGATGGTCGACTACATCGCCGTGCGCCATGTCGACTCCACCCGGCTGGGCGAGATCGCCGCCGGCCTGTGCACCGGGGCCGAGCAGGCGGGCATCAACATCCCGGGCGGCGAGATCGCGCAGCTGCGGGAGATGGTCCACGACGGCGACGGCTACCCGTTCGAGCTGGTCGGCACCTGCATCGGCACCGTCCATCCCGAGCGCGTGCTGATCGGCCAGGACGTGCGCCCCGGCGACGTGGTCATCGGCCTGGCGAGCAGCGGCATCCACAGCAACGGCCTGACCCTGGCCCGCCACGCCCTGCTCGAACGCGCCGGGCTGCGGCTCGACGCCCACGTCGGCGAACTCGGCCGCACGCTCGGCGAAGAACTGCTCGAGCCCACCCTGCTCTACGTCCGCGCCGCGCTGGCGATGCTCGACGCCGGGCTGCGCGTCAAGGCGCTGCTGCACATCACCGGCGACGGCCTGCTCAACCTGGCGCGCATCGCCGCGCCGATGGGCTTCGTCGTCGACCGCCCGCTCGCGCCGCAGCCGCTCTTCGCCCTCATCCAGCGCGCCGCCGCGGTCGAGACGGCCGAGATGTACCGCGCCTTCAACATGGGCACCGGCTTCTGCATCGTCACCGATCCCGCCGACGCAGCGCGCGCCCTCGACCTCGCCGCCGCGCACGGCCAGCGCGGCGCCGCGATCGGCTACGCCGTGGCCGACGCCGAGCGCCGCGTCTGGTTGCCCGGTGCCGGCCTGGTCGGACGCGACAAGCGCTTCGTCGACAGCCCCGCCCCCGCCCCGCCGCCGCCGGCTGGGTGAGCTGCCCGCCGCCGCTCCGCAGGCTGCTCCGCATGCAAGAAAAAAGTGCATGCGTTAGCACGCGCCGCCATATATCTCTGTGAAGATCGACCGATGATGCGCTCCCGCCCGCTGTCCGTCCTCGCCTTCGCCGCCCTGCTGCTCGCCGGCCCCGCCGCCCGCACCGCTTCGGCGCTGTGCACCGCCGCGCAGCTCATCGCGCTCGAGCCCGGCTGCCCCAACGACGGCGTCAGCGAATGCTTCGTCTCCGGGACGCACACCATCGACAGCGGCTGCACACTCGATTTCGGCGGCCGCAAACTGACGCTGCTGGGCGGCAACAACAGCAAACTGATCGTCGGCGCGGGCGTCGTCACCATCCGCGCCGGCAGTATGTCGATCTTCGGCCTCATCGACGGCACCAGCAGCGCCCCCGGCACACGCGGCGGCATGATCACGCTGCAGACCACCGGCGCCCTGCTGGTCGGCAGCACGCCCGGCCGCATCATCGCGGCGGGGAGCCTGGCCGGCGGCGACATCATGATCCGCACCGGCACGTCGGCCGATATCTTCGGCCAGGTGACGGTGAACGGCATCGGCATCAACTCGTCCGGCGGCCTGCTCGACATCAACACCGGCACCAGCATGACCAGCGGCCCGAACAGCGAGATCGCCGCCATCGGCGGGTATGACTCCGACGGCGGCGGCGAGATCGACATCACGGCAGGCACCGCGGTCGTGCTGGGCAACGACCTCAAGGTGGGCGGCCTCGACGGCGGCTTCACCGAGGTGCGCGCCGCCACCACCGTGACGATGCAAGGGGTCGACGCCTCCGGTGGCGGCGACGCCGGCAGCGGCGGCTGCGTCGACGTGATCGGCGGCCTGGGCGTCCAGGTGCTCGGCGAGATCGTCGCCAACGGCGCCAGCGGCGAGTTCATGACCGGCGGCTGCGGCGGTCTCATCTGCCTGGACGGCGCCTATGGCAACCTCACCATCGGGCCCAACGGCGCCGTCAACGCCGACGGCGCCTCGCCCGACGGCGGCGGCGGCCAGGTGGCGCTGCTGGCGCAGGGCAACATCATCATCAACGGCGACCTGATCGCCATCGGGCCCGACGGCGAGACCTGCGGCGGCGACCTGTGTATCGACGCGGGGCTCGACCTGACGGTCAACAACGGCGCGCTGATCAACGGCAGCGGCGGCGACTCGGGCGGCGAGGTCGAGCTGATCGCCGGCCGCAACATCACGGTCAACGCCCCGATCGACGCACGCGGCCGCCAACAAGGCAGCCTGGGCGGCGACATCGCGCTGCGCGGCGGCCTCTTCGGCTCCGGCTCCGTGACGGTCTCGACCCAGCTCAACGCAACCTCGCTGCCCTCGTGCAGCGTCGAGCTCGGCTGCGGCCAGGCCGGCATCATCGAGCTGACCGGCTGCAACGTCACCGTCTCCCCCGGCGCCTCGCTGCTCGCCGGCGGCCCCGATGCGGGCGAGAATCTGCTCACGGCACGCGAACAACTGACCGTGCGCGGCACGCTCAACGCCAACCGCACGGTGCCCACCGGCGCCATCGGCTCGAACCGGTTCACCCATCCGCAGGGCAAACCACCGGTCCTGCAGGGCAACCCCAACCCCGCGGCGATCGTCCAGGCGCGCCCCGTCTGCACCGACGACCAGCCGACCATGCCCCCCTGCCTCGATCCCTGCCCGGTCTGCGGCAACGGCGCGATCGAGTTCCCGGAGACCTGTGACCTCGGCGGGATGCCGCCGATGAGCTGCAGCGGCTGCACCCTGCACTGCCAGATCGAGGACTGTGACGACGGGCTCACCTGTACCGCGGACTCCTGCGGCCCGGCGCTCGGCTGCCGGCACCAGGTGACGCCGGTGTGCACCGAGCCGCCGACCCCCACCCGGACCGTCACCCAGACGCGCACGGTCACCGCCACCCCGACCATCACGCTGACCCCGACGATCACCGCGACCCCGAGCCTTACGCCGACCGCGACCACGAAGCCGACGCAGACGCCGACCGCGACGACGACCGAGACGGCGACCAGCTCCCCGACGCCCAGCGCGACACCCACGGCGACGGCCACCGCCACCGTCACGCAGACGCCGACGGCCACCGACACCGCGACGGCCTCGCCGACGGCCACCGCGACCGCGACACCGACGGCAACGCCCAGCGCGAGCGCGACACCGACCGCGACGCCGAGCCGCACGAGCAGCGCGACCCCCAGCGCCACCGCCGTCGACACCGCGACCGCGACCCCGCTCGATACCGCCACCGCCACACCAGTCGACACGCCCACCCCGTCGCCGCAGGCGACCGCCACGACCGGCACGCCGGCCTGCCGCGGCGACTGCAACGGCAACGGCCGGGTGACCGTCAACGAGCTGATCGTCGGCGTCAACATCGCGCTCGGTACCGCCCCCGCCAGCGACTGCACCGCGATCGACAGCAACGGCAACGGCGTCGTCTCGATCAACGAGTTGATCGCCGCCGTCAACGTGGCGTTGAACGGCTGCCCGACCTGAGATGACCGACGACGATCGCCAGACCGCCGCGACCATCCTGTGCCGCTTCCGGCGCGTCGCCGTGGTCGGCCTCTCGCCGGACGACAGCCGACCGTCGTACGAGGTGGCGACCTATCTGCGCGCGGCGGGCTTCACCATCCTGCCGGTCAACCCGCAGATCGCCACCTGGTGCGACCTCCCCTGCCACGCGGACCTGCACGGCGCGCCCGGCCCGATCGAGGTGGTCGACATCTTCCGCCGCAGCGAGCTGGTCGGACCGATCGTCGACGACGCCATCGCCGTCGGCGCGCGCGCGGTGTGGATGCAGGACGGCGTCATCGATCACGCCGCCGCGGCCCGGGCGCGCGCCGCAGGGCTGCTGGTGGTGATGGACCGCTGCATGCTCCGCGACCACCGCGGCCTGGCCGCTCAGTAGTTGCCCAGCTCGCCCGGCGGATTGGCGCGCGCCGCGAAGCTCGCCTCGCCGCGCACCTCGCGGTAGTGGTTGAGCGCCCAGCGGACGCTCGGAAAGGCGAGATCGTCCCAGGGAATCTCCTCCCAGGTGAACAGGCCGACCGCCTCGCTCTCCGGCCCGGCGGCGACCTGATCGTTGCGCAGGCGGGCGAGGTAGATCACCTGCACCTGGCTGATGCGCGGGACGTTGTAGACGGCCAGCAGCGCCTCGATCTCGATGTCGGCGCACGCCTCCTCCATCGCCTCGCGCTGCGCCCCGGCCATGGTCGTCTCGCGCACCTCCATGTACCCCGCCGGCAGCGTCCAGTAGCCGCGCCGCGGCTCGATGGCGCGCCGGCAGAGCAACACCCGTTCACCCCACGTACAGACGGCGCCGACGACCACCTTGGGGTTCTCGTAGCTGACGAACCCACAGTCGCCGCACACCAGCCGCGAACGATTGTCGCCGTCGGGCACGACGCGGGAGAAATTGTCCGGCACATGGAGGGGCAGATCGGCCATGCGCGCGACAATGCCCTGCGCGCCGTCGCGCGACAAGAGCGGGGCGAGGGGCGCAACCGGTCGCACGGCTTTGCCAGGAGCTCAAAAACCCAACAACGGATTGCGCAGATTCAACGGATCTCACGGAGGAGGGCTCAGCAATCCGTTCAATCCGCGCAATCCGTTGTTGCCTTCTGCTTTCCTGGGCAGAGCCCCGTCACACCCACGTCAGGCCATCACGCCGACCGGCTGATACGTGTGCCCGGGAATGATGTTGCCGACGTCGGGGTTGCCCAGGTGGCTGACCAGCACGTCGCCCATGACGTTGCGGAAGTCGATGCTGTGGTTGAGGTAGCGACCGCGCAACAAGTTGGGGGTCGCGAGCCCGGGCCAGGCGCCGTAGACGCCGCCGCGCACGCTGCCGCCGGCGACGAACCAGGCGGCGGCGTGGCCGTGGTCGGTGCCGCCGCTGCCGTTCTCGGCCGAGGTGCGGCCGAACTCGGTCATGGTGACGACGGTGACGTCGCGCGCCGCGGCCGCTCCCAGGTCGGCGAGCAGCGCCGCGATGCCGCCGGCGAAGTCCTGGTGGCGGCGCGCCTGCGACCCGTTGCTCTCGCCGGCGCCCTGGCCGGAGTGCGTGTCCCAGCCGCCGATGCTGAGCGCCGCCACCTCGAGGCCGAGGTCGGATTTGATCAGCTGCGCGATCTGCCGCATCTGCCTTCCGTACGTCGAGTTGGGATACACCGCGCCGTTGGCGGGCGCGTAGGTGGCTGGGTTGATGTCGCTCAACACCGCCAGATCGTTGACCACGGCGCGCCCGTGCTCGTAGACGAGGGCGCGGTAGGCCTTGGCGTTGTCCGGGTTCTGGCTGTAGACGCGGCTCAGGTCGGCGAGCAGCGGCGACTCCTGGTCGGCCGGCAGGCCGGTGGTGAAGTTGGCGATGTCGTTGAACGCCGATACGACCACCGAGCCGCGCAGCGCGTGCGGCAGCTCGTCGCCGAAGCCGACGGCGCGCAGCGCCGCCGGGCGCGGCAGGGTGATCAGGTGGCGGTTGAGCCAGCCGTCGAGCGTCGCGCTGGGCGCGCCGCTCTCGAGGTTCTCCTGACCGTCGAAGTGCGACTGCGAGGCGTTGGGATAGTGGCAGGCCGGCAACACGGCGAGCTGGCCGGCGCTCCACAACGGCAGCAGCGCGCCGAGACCGGGATGCAGGCCGAAGAAGTTGGTCGGCGCGCCGAAGCCGTTGAGCGCCAGCGCCGCCGCCGGATTGCCGGCGCTGGGCGGCGGCACGCCGATGGTCGGGCGCAGGGTGTAGTAGCCGGCATCGCCGAACGGCACGACGGTGTTGACGCCGTCGTTGCCGCCGCGCTGGAAGACCACCACCAGCGTCTTGCCGGCGCCGGTCTGCGCGAAGCTCAGGCGCGGGCGCAGCGGGTCGATCAGGGACGCCGTCGCCGCCCCGGCCGAGGCCGTGGCGAGAAAGCGCAGGAAATCGCGTCGCTTCATCATCGTCGTATCCGCCTGTCGCGCCGCGGGCTGGGTCGCCGCGCGCCGCTCATTGATACTGCCCGCCGGGGAAGCTGAGCACCGTGGCGAACAACTGCCGCAGGCGCGCGTCGGCGTCGGTCTGGTTGAGGGAGAAGGGCCGCGTGCCGTCGTCGGTGAGCACGCCGACCGCGGTGTCGTACTCGAGCGGGCTGAAGTCGGAGTGGAAGAGCTGCTGGAGGAGGAAGCCGGCGATGCCGTCGGCGGTGGTCTGGCGGTTGCGCGCGCAGAAGGCGCGCAGGTCGACGCTGCTGCCGGTGATCTGGTTGCGCACCAGCCGATTGAGGTGGCGGATGCGCTGCAGCAGCAGGTTCGAGTTGACCCAGTCGTCGCCGGTCTCCGACCAGCCGGTCGGCACCGGGTTCTCGAACAGCCGCATACCCATGTCGACGATCGGCGTCACCAGGCCGCTGGCGTCGGTCGTGGCGCCGAGCAGGCGCGGCCAGAAGACGGCCATCTCGAGCGGCGTGCGCACCTTGGTGCGGAAGGCGCTCGGGGCGGCGAACTCCGGCGAGCGCACGAGGATGCGCACCACCGCGGCGATCTGCCCGTCGGTGGCCAGGTACTCGGCCGCGCAGCGCTCGACCAGGCTGTCCGGCGGCGTGTCGCTGACCAGCAGGCGCGCCAGCTTGGTGCACAGGAAGCGCGCCGCCGAGGGGTGCGCGGCGAGGATATCGAGCACCTGCTCGCCGTCCTCGATGCCGCGCCCGGCCGCCAGCGTCTGGCCGAGGACGACCTTCTGGCCGGTGTCGTGGTTGGCCGGGTCGAAGACGAACTGGCCGTTCTGCACCGTCCAGCCGGTGAAGGCGCGCGCCACCTGCTCGACGTCGGTCTGGGTGTAGCCGCCGTCGACGCCGAGCACGTGCAGTTCCATCAGCTCACGCGGGTAGCTCTCGTTCGGCATGCCGCGCTGGCTCGCCGCCTGGTCGAGGTAGACCAGCATCGCCGGGCTCTTGGCGCTGGCGCCGAGCAGATCGCGGAAGCGCCCGAGCGCCCGGCTGCGGAACAGCGCGTTCTCGGCGACTTCGTAGGCGACCACCTGGGTCTTGTTGATGTCGGTGTTGAAGTGGTTGTCCCAGAAGTTGGTCAGCACCTCGAGCAGTTGGCGGCGGCTGTAGATCATGCGCAGCAGCGCCTGGCGCTGCAGCTCGGCCTTGGTGGTCGGCGCGGCGGCCGGCAGCACCGCGGCGAGGCCGCCGTCGTCGATGGTCGCCGGCGCCAGCTGCTGGTCGATGAAGGCGTCGACGCCGACGCGCTGGACCTCGAAGAGCAGCTCCGGCGTGCTGCCGAAGGTGAGGCGGTTGATGACGTGGTGGGCGAGGAAGTCGACGCCGGTGACCTGCAACTGGACGGCGGCGCTGGCCTGATTGTTCTTGGCGTCGCGCGCCACCACGGTGACCGTCGCCGTGCGGCCCTCGGTCACCTGGCCGCTCAACACCGCGAAGCTCCAGGCGCCGTCCGGCGCGACCCCGAGGGTCAGCGTCGCGCTGCGCCCGAGCAGCGGATCGTCGACGGTGGCGACCACGCTGGTGACGCCGATGTCGTCGGTGGCCGTGCCCGAGACCAGGAAGCCCGAACGCGGCACGCTGGCGCCGGTCTGCGG
>JBOHWA010000750.1:0-3325 GCA_050735855.1 Binatia bacterium | reverse complement strand
CCACCAGGCTGCCATTCGGCGGCAGCGTGACTCACGGCGCGGCTGACCAAACAGACCCACTGCCCAGCGACCGGCCCCGTTGTCAGTCTTCCGGGTGGTTGCTATAGAGCCGCATCGAGTCAAGCCCGCGCCGGCGGCCGCTGCAACCGCTCCTCTGGCGCGCGGCCGTTCCTTTGCCGAGGACCGCGTTGCCTTCCCAGCCGGCGCACAACTTCAAGACCAGCTTTCGCGATCGCCGCCTCGGCTACCTGCTGCGCGTGCGACGCGATCGGCCGCCGGGCAGGCGCGCACAGCCCGAGGTGATCGTGCTCGACGTCGCGCCCGGCGCGATCGCGAACGGGAAGCCGCCGGTGCGCATCTACGTCGGCACCGAGCCGGCGCAGTTCCGTGCCGAGCGGGTGCTGCTGTGGTCGATCATGCAGCATGCGGATCGGACGCGGCGCTACGAGATCCATCTCATGAAGGATCTCGACGGCTTCGACCGCCATGGCTGGAAGACCGGATTCACACGCTATCGCTATGCCGTACCCGAGCTGGCCGGGCGGACGGGACGGGCGATCTACAACGACGTCGACCAGATCTACCTCGCCGACCCGGGCGAGCTGTTCGATCTGGACATGCAGGGCAAGGCGCAGCTCGGCATCGACGAGCGCGAGAACTCGGTCATGCTGCTCGACTGCGCGGCGATGGCGGGTGTCTGGCACGCCGCCGACGCGCGCAACGGCCAGAAGCACCAACCGTTTCGTGCGGCCGTGCACGCCGCCGGCCTGTGGGGGCCGCTGCCAGGGGTGTGGAACGCGCGCGACGGCGAGTACGTCGCCGGCCAGACAAAGCTGCTGCACTTCACCACCTTGCAGACGCAGCCCTGGCGGCCGTTCCCGCTCGAGCTGCACTACCGCGAGCATCCGCTGTCGGAGCTCTGGCACGGGCTGGAGCGCGCCGCCGACGCGGCCGGCTTCACGCTCTTCACCAAGCAGCGGCCGAGCCAGCGCTTCGCGGCGTTGGTGGCGCTCAACCGCGACCTCCACGCGCAGGGCAACGAGTGGCGGGCGATGAGCGCCCAGGACACCTTCCGCGGCAAGTCGCTGCGCGAGCACATCGCTCCGGTCGCGCGGCTGATCGAGCAGCACGGCGCCCGCACGATCCTCGACTACGGCTCGGGCAAGGCGAAGCTCTATGAGGCCTACCCGGGGGAGCCGGAAGGCTCGCGCCGCAAGACAATGCGCGGCTGGGGTGGTGTCGAGGTGACCTGCTTCGATCCCGGCTACGAGCCCTTCGCCGGCCCGATCGCCGACGCCTACGATGGCGTGATCTGCACCGACGTGCTCGAGCACGTCGCCGACGACGACGTGCCGTGGATCCTCGACGAGCTGTTCGGCCACGCGCGCGCCTTCGTCTACGCGGTCGCCGCCTGCTATCCGGCGCGCAAGACGCTGCCAGACGGTACCAACGCGCACGTCACGCTGCAGCCGCCGGAATGGTGGCACGAGCAGCTCGCCTCGGCCAGCCGCCGGCGCCCCGGCGTCGCCTGGGCCCTCTGCGTACAGCAGTCGCGCCACGGCCGTCTGCTCGGCGGGGACCGGGTCTATCGCGGCGGTGACGCGCGGTGAGCGCCGCGATGACCGAGAAGGCGGCCTCCCGCCCGGTCGCGCCGCCGGACGCGGCGGGCGTGGCGGACGTCGCGCTGTGCTTCGACGCGCTGCGCTTCGACTACGAACCCTTTCCGATCGGCCTGGCACCGGATGTGTTTGCGCCCGATGTCTACGCCGAGATGCTGCGCTGCTTTCCCACCGCCGAGGACTTCGTCGCCAAGACCAACATCGGCGTGAAGTACTCGCTGTCGCAGGTCAACAACCGCGCCGCCTACCGGCGCGTCGTCCGCCGCCATCCGATCTGGCGGGCCTTCCATCGCCAGGTGAAGAGTCGCGCCTTCATTTGCGACGTGCTGGCGGCGCTGCGCCGTCAGGGCATCGACCTCGGACTGTACGACCGCCCGCTCGGCGCGCGGCTGCGTCAGGGGTGGCGCGCGCTCAAGCGCGGCCGCCCACTGCCGCGCAAGCCGCGGCTGCGGGCGCGCTTCGAGTTCTCCGCCATGCCGATCGCCGGCGGCAGCATCCGGCCGCACACCGACGATCCGGCGAAGGTGATCACCCTGGTCGTGTCGATGCTACAGGGCGGCGAGTGGGACCCGGCCTGGGGCGGCGGCACGAGCGTGGTTTGGCCGACGGACGTGAGCAAGAGCTTCAACCTGGAGAACCGCTATCTCGACTTCGCCGAGGTGCGCACGATCAAGACCTTTCCCTTCCAACCCAATCAATGCCTGGTGTTCGTCAAGACGCCGAGCTCCTGGCACATGGTCAGCCCGATGACCGGCACCGATCCGACCATCCTGCGCCGCACGCTGACCATCAATATCGAGGCGAGCTGACCGCGCATGAGCCGTCTCGCCGGCGATGCAACGCCGCTCCGCGCTGACCCGCCCGTGGCGCCGGCCGCCGCGCCCGCCCGGATGGCGCCGCCGAGCGTCTGGGTGCTGGCCGATGACAAGCTCGGCCACACGACCCAGTCGCTCGGGCTGGCCGACGCCCTGGGTTGGCCCTATGCGGTCAAGGAGCTGCGCTTCAACTGGCTCAATCGGCTCAGCAATCGGCTGCTCGGCGCCGGGCTGCTGGGGCTCGATCGGCGGCGTTCGACGCCGCTTGCGCCGCCGTGGCCCGAGCTGGTGATCGCCACCGGCCGCCGCAGCGCCCCGGTGGCGCGCTGGGTCGGGGCGCGCGGCGCTGGGGCGACGCGCCTGGTGCAGCTCGGTCGCAAGGGCGCCGATCGCGCCGACGACTTCGATCTGACCGTGACCTGCGCCCACTACGGCATGCCGCCGCATGCGCGCCGCATCGAGACCCTGGCGCCGTTGGCGGCGATCAGCGGGCAGCGCTTGCAGGCGGCGGGCGAACGCTGGCGCGATCTCTTCGGCGTCGCACCGCGGCCGCATGTCGCCCTGTTGGTGGGCGGCACGTCGGCGCTGCACCAGCTCGACGCCGCGGCGGCGGAGCGCATGGCGCGCGACGTGAGCGCCGTCACGGCCGCGGCCGGCGGCAGCTTGTACGCCGTGACCAGCCCACGCACGGGGACGGCAGCGGCCGAGGCCCTGCGTTCTGGCCTGGCGCCTGGCGATCGGCTGTATCGCTGGCAGCCCGGCGATCCAGACAATCCATATCTCGGCTGCCTGGCCGTCGCCGACGTGCTGGTGGTCACAGGCGACAGCGAATCGATGCTGGCGGAGGCCGCGGCGATCGCCGCGCCGCTCTACATCTACCCGGTGCCACCG
>JBOHWA010000749.1:0-4152 GCA_050735855.1 Binatia bacterium | reverse complement strand
GATGAGACAAAAGACTTCAACGCGAAGACGCGAAGACGCGAAGTGTTACCGAGGAGTCTGCACCCGGCCGGCTCTTTCCCAATCCGCATCCGCGATGTGGTTCCGGGAACGCTCGCTCCACAGCTGAGCTCCTCTGGTCTTCGCGCCTTCGCGCCTTCGCGTTGATCTTTTTCTGTCACTTCAAGGTTAACAACCCTCCTCGTAGCGTTTCCGTTTGCGCCACAGGGTCGACGAGTCGATGCCGAGGACGCGCGCCGCATCTTCGAGGGTCGCGCTGCGGGCGATGACGCGCAGGATGTGCTCGCGCTCGATCGACTCGGCGGTGCAGTTGCCGCCGAGCTCTGGAGCGCTCGAGGGCTGTGCCGCGATGCGTTCGGGGAAGGCGGCCGGTTCGATCACCCGCGCCGGCCAGAGGATCAGGGCGCGCTCGATCGCGTTGCGCAGCTCGCGCACGTTGCCCGGCCACGGATAGGCGCGCAGCACCTCGAGCGCGGCCGGCGACAGCTCCGGCAGCGGTCGCTTCGCGGCGCGGGCGAAGAAGGCGAGGAAGCGGGCCGCCAGGTGGGGAATGTCCTCGGTGCGCTCGCGCAACGGCGGCAGGCGGATCTCGACCACGTTCAGGCGGTAGAGCAGGTCCTGGCGGAAGCGACCCGCTTGCACGTCGGCGTCCAGGTCACGGTTGGTGGCGGCGACGACGCGCACGTCGGCGGTGCGCGTCACCGTGTCCCCGACCCGTTCGAACTGCTTGTCCTGCAGGAAGCGCAGCAGCTTGGCTTGCAGCGCCGGAGAGATCTCGCCGATCTCGTCGAGAAACAGGGTGCCGCCGTCGGCCGCCTCGACCTTGCCGGGCTGGTCGCGCACGGCACCGGTAAAGGCCCCGCGCACGTGGCCGAACAGCTCGCTGGCGAGCAGCTCCTCGGACAGCGTCGGGCAGTTGACGACGACGAACGGCCCGGCCCGGCGCGGGCTGCGCGCGTGCAGCAGGCGGGCGACGACGCCCTTGCCGGTGCCGTTCTCGCCGCGCAGCAGCACCGCGGCCTCGGCCGCGGCGACCGGCGCGATCATGTCGAGCGCGGCGCGCATAGCCGGCGCGGCGCTGTCGAGCTCGACGTCCGGCACGGCGGCGTCGAGCTGCTGCTCGAGATCGGCGACGCGCCGCACCAGCGCCGTGCGCGCGGCGATCTGCTCGACCACGTGCCGGATCTGCGCCGGCGAGAACGGCTTGGGCAGATAGTCGAACGCGCCGCGGCGGATCGCCTCGACCGCGGTGTCGATGGTCGCATACGCGGTGATCACCACCACCGGTAGCGACGGCCGGCGCGCCAGCAGCTCGGGCAGCAGATCGAGGCCATTGTCGTCGCCCAGGCGCAGGTCGAGAAAGGCGAGATCGAAGGCGCGCCGCGCCACCGCCGCCCGCGCCGCCGCCGCGCTCGCCGCCGGCGTCACCGTGCAGCCGAGGCCCTCGAGGCACAGCCCGAGCGTGGCACGGATGTTCTTCTCGTCATCGACGACCAGCACGGCAAGCGGCGGCAGGTCGGCCATGCGCTCCCCTCTATCCGTTGGCCGCCCTCCTGTGTAGAGCCACCCTCCCCCGCCCTCGGAGCGGGCGGGCCGCCCGCGCTCCCAGCGCGGAGCGCGCTGCCCACGCGCAACAACTCCGCTCGGCTGGCGAGCCGGGGTCCGGCGCGCCTTGAAGTCCAGCGCGCTCACGCTGGGAGCGCGGGCGGCTCGCCCGCTCCGGACGCGGCGAGCACAAGGAAGAAGTATCGCGAGCGCCTCGGCCCTCTGAATCGAACGCGGATTTGCTAGGCTCGCCTGCCGATGCTGCTCGCCGCGCTCGTCGCCACCGCCGCCGGACTCGCCGGCGCATGGGAGCTCATGCAGGCGCAGTTCGCCGCCGGCGCCGCGCTGCTCGCCGTCAGCGTGCTGCTGCTGCGCTGGCCGCGGTCGATCTGGACGGCTCCGGAAGCCGACCAACCGTCCGCGGCCACCAGACGCCTCGGTGTCCTCGTCGTCTGCGCCGTCGCCGCCTTCTTCCGCCTCTACCAGCTCAACCCGCCCGGCCTGTGGGGCGACGACGCCATCAACGGCCTGCTCGCCTTCGACATCCTCGACGGCAAGATCGCGTCGCCGTTCAGCCTCGTGTCGCACTCGCACAGCGACTTCCACGCGCTGTCCAACTATCCGATCGCCGCGGCCTTCTGGCTGTTCGGTCCCGACCTCACGACGCTGCGCCTGCCCGGCATCCTGTTCGGCATCGCCGGCGCGCCGCTGCTCTACGGCATCGCCGCGCGGCTGTTCGGCCATCGCGTCGGCCTGGTCGCGGCGCTCTTCTACGCCAGCTCGCCGCCGCAGATCGCGCACGCCAAATCGCTGATCCAGGTCATCCTGGGACAGTTCTTCATGCTCCTCGGTCTGTACCTGCTGGTGCGCGGCGCGCAGAGCGGTCGCCGCGCCGCCCTGATCGCCGCCGGGCTGCCGCTGGCGCTCTGTGTCTACACCTACCATTCGGCCCGTCTCGCCCCGCTGGTCGGCCTCGCCTACGGCGCCGCCCTCTGGTGGGAACGGCGGCGCACCGCGGACGTGCCGGCGCGCTCCGGCACGGGGTGGAGCGGTGCGCTGCTCGTCGTCGGCCTGACGCTGCTGCCCGCGATCATCGGCTACGTGCGCCATCCCGACGCGCTCACCGGTCGCGTCGGTGCCACCGCGCTGTGGCCGATCATCCGCGAGCAGGGCGACCTGTGGCCGCTGTGGGACGCCGTCTGGCGCACGCTGTTGATGTTCCACTACAAACAGGGGCCCGAGTATCACTGGTTCGGGCTCGGCTTCGATCCCGCGTTCAACCTGGTCGTCGGCTTTCTCCTCGTGCACGGGATGGTCGCCAGCCTGCGCGGCTGGCGCCAACCGCGCCACATTCTATTGCTCATCTGGGTGCTGATCGGCCTGCTGCCCGGCTTCCTCTCCGGCGGCGCGCCGCGCCTCTACCGCTCGCTGCTCGCCACGCCGCCGCTCTACATCTGGGCCGCGCTGCCGATCGCCGCGCTGTGGAACGCGGCGCCGCGGGCGACGCCGCGCGGCGCGCTGCGCGGGTTGGCGGTGCTGCTGCTCGCCGCGGTGCCGCTGATCGACTTCAACTTCTATTTCTACCGCGTCTACTCGCACCCGCAGTACCACTGGTTCCAGGGCGAACGCATGGTCGAGATGGCGCGCACGCTGCGCACCTACGGCCCCGGCTGGACCGGCTATCTGATGTCCGACACCTTCAGCGCCGGCCACGAGTCCTTCCGCTTCCTGGCGCGCAGCTGGCAGCTCGACCTGCGCAACGTCGCCAGCCTCACCGAGGTGCTGCCGCTGCGCGAGCAGCCCGACCAGGGCGCACTGTTCATCATGAGCCAGGCCGCGCTGCCCGCCGCGGAGGCACTGCGCGCCCGCTATCCCGGCGCCGCGCTCAGCCTGCGCCGCGAGCCGACCCTGCGCTCCTGGTGGCTCGACGACCGCTGGCCGCTCAGCGAGTGGCACGAGCCACCGCGCATCGTCGCGGCGTTCTACCCGGTGCCGCGTGCCCTCGCCGAACACCCGGCGCAGGGGCCGCCGCACCACCTGGTCGCCAACTACACCCTGCCCGGCTCATCGCCCAGCCGCAGCGAGCCCTTCCCGTTCTACTTCTTCTTCCCCCCGACGTTCCCCACACCCTTCGACGTCATGTGGCGCGGCCACCTGACCATCCCCGCCCCCGGCGGCCACCGCCTCGACGCAGAAACCAACGGTGCGTCGACGATGTGGATCGACGGCCGCGCCGTCGACCTCAACCAGCGCATCGCCGCGGCACACACCCCTTCGCCCTGCAGATCCGCCACGTTCCCGCCACCGCCCGCCTGGCCATCTACTGGACCACGGCGGCAGGCCACCGCGAACTGGTGCCGCCAGCGGCGTGGAGCCCGCCGTAGGGTGGCGCGGCGAGCGGCGCCGCGTTAGGCGGCAGCAGCCCGCTGCCCAACACCTTTGGCAGAACGCGCAACACCCTCTGACTTAACCTTGATGAGACAAAAGACTTCAACGCGAAGACGCGAAGACGCGAAGTGTTACCGAGGAGTCTGCACCCGGCCGGCTCTTTCCCAATCCGCATCCGCGATGTGGTTCCGGGAACGCTCG
>JBOHWA010000748.1:0-7233 GCA_050735855.1 Binatia bacterium | reverse complement strand
GGCGCGTGCAGCTCACGCCACGCGCACCAGGCGGCGGCACCGGCGCCCGCCGCGCTGAGCACGGCGATCAGCGCCAGCCCGGCGAGCGCACGGCGCATCGCGACTCCCCTCCCGACATCGACACCGGCACACGCTACCAAGCGCTCGCGGCGCGGGCAATTTTTCTTGACAAGCGCGGATCGCGTTTGGCAGGTTCTGCGCGCGACATGCGTGACGGAAGGCTGCGGGGGAGCGGATGGCGGTACGCCATCTCGGCAGCCGATGTGCACAGTGCACTCTACGGTGCACTGTGCCGATCGGCTCGAGTGCTGGCGAGCGCGCTGGTCCTGCTGCTGCCGCTCACCGCCGCGGCGCTCACCCGCCCGAGCGGCGCTGATCGCGCCACCGCGGCGCGCACGGTCGACCACACCGTGAAGCCGGGCGAGTGCTTCGCGGGGATTCTCGGCACCTATGGCGTCGGCGTCGACGACATCGGCCGCTGGGCGCGCGCGGCGCGCCCGAAGGCCGACTTCGACGTGCTCTCGCCGGGCCATACTCTGCGCCTGTCGTTCGACCACGCCGGCCAGGTGCGGGCGCTGCGCTACGATGTCGACGACGAGCAGCGCGTCAGTATCGAGCGCGTCGCCGGTGATCGCCTGGCGGCGCGCAGCGAGCCGCTGCCGGTCGCCGTGCACGAGGTCGGCGTGCGCGCCGTCATCAAGACCACCTTCTACCACGCGGCCCGGCAGGCCGGCATTCCGGATCCGATCATCTCGCAGATGGTCGATCTGTTGAGCTGGGAGCTGACCTTCAAGTCCGACGTGCATCGCGGCGATCGCTTCCGGGTCGTCTACGAGACGCGCACGGCGCTCGACGGCCGGCCGTTGCGCCCCGGGCGCATCCTGGCGGTCGACTACGCCGGGCGCACCGAGTCGCTCGCCGCGTACCTGTATGAGGGGCCGGACGGCAGCACCTACGTCGACGACGAGGGCCATCGCCTCGACGGCGCGCCGCTGCGCTATCCGCTCGAGTTCACCCGCATCACCTCGGCCTTCTCGCAGGCCCGTTTCCACCCGATCCTGCGTCGCACGCGACCGCATCGCGGGGTCGACTTCGCCGCGCCCAGCGGCACGCCGGTGCGCGCCATCGGCCCCGGCGTCGTGCACTCGGCCGGCGTGAAGAGCGGCTTCGGCAACCACGTCGAGCTCGATCACGGGCGCGAGTTCGTCTCCGCCTATTCGCACCTCAAGGGCATCGCGCCAGGCGTGCGCGCCGGGACCCGGGTGCAACGCGGACAGCTGATCGGCTGGGTCGGCCAGACCGGCCTGGCCACCGGACCGCATCTGCACTTCGCCATCTTCGAACGCGGCGAGTACGTCGACCCGCTGACCATCAAGCATCCGCCGCAACTGGCGGTGGTCGACCGCCGGGTGTTCAAGCGGCTGCGCCACGAGATGCTGGCCCAGCTCGACTCGATCGCGCCCGGCGGACCGGCGACGGCGAGCGCGCCGGAAATTGGCTTGTCCCCGCTGGCGCAAGCCGATCGGGTCGGCCCGATTCTCCTCACCTTCTGACCGCCCGGCCGATGTCGTACTTCGCGCCACCGCGGCCACGCATCTTCGGCCACCGCGGTGCCGCCGGGGTGGCGCCGGAGAACACCCTGCCGTCGTTCGCGCTGGCCACCGCGCTGGGGGCCGACTATCTGGAGTTCGACGTGCACGGCACCGCCGACGGAGAGGTCGTCGTGCTGCACGACCCCCTGCTCGATCGCACGACCGATGGCAGCGGACCGGTCGCCCTGCAATCGTGGGCGGCCGTCGGCGGGCTCGATGCCGGCTACCACTTCAGCCACGACGGGCACTCCTTCCCGTACCGCGGTCAGGGCGTGCGCATTCCGACGCTCGAGGCCGTCCTGCGCGCCTTTCCGGGCCACCCCTGCAACATCGAGATCAAGCAGGCGGACCCGCCAATCGTCGACGCGGTGCTCGACATCCTGCGCCGCACCGATCGGCTCGACCGCGTGCTGCTCGCCGCC
Organism: Binatia bacterium; assembly: GCA_050735855.1. Taxonomy (GTDB): domain Bacteria; phylum Desulfobacterota; class Binatia; order HRBIN30; family CADEER01; genus JBOHWA01. Next base: position 5,219 of record JBOHWA010000748.1, on the reverse strand, counting down.
GAGCACGACGCCATCATGGTGATGATTCGCGCCGCGGTCGGTGAGCAGGTGGCGACCGGCATGAGCGTCGGCGACGCGCTGGCGTTCTTCGATCGCCTGCAGCGCGACGACTGGTCCGGCTACGTCGCGCCCGGGCGCGCGCTGCAGATTCCGCCGGCGTTCGAGAGCCTCGAACTGGTCACCGCCGCAAGCGTCGCCGCGGCGCACCGACACGGGCTCGAGATGCACGTCTGGACGATCAACGACGCGGCGGAGATCGACCGGCTGCTCGATCTCGGCGTCGACGGCGTGATGTCGGATCTGCCGGGCCTGGTCGCCAGCGCGGTCCGCCGCCGCGGCCGTTCCTGAGGCATCGCAGGCCGCCGTTCCCGTCGGTCCGCCAACCTAGGCGCGCGGCGCTGGCGGCGCCGTCGCCTGGATCACGGCCTGGATCTTGTCGAACAGGCGGCCGTTGGTGGCGATGATGCCGGGCAGCAGCGGCTTCGCCTGTTGGTTGAACCGCAGCGGCACGCCGTGGCAGTCGGTGATGCGGCCGCCGCCCGCCTCGATCAACGCCGCGCCGGCGCAGATGTCCCACTCGTGCTTGGGCGTCAGGCTGAACGTGCCGTCGCCGCGCCCGGCGGCGATGAGCGCCAGCTTGTAGGCGACGCTGCCGGTCAGCTCGACCTTCATCAGCGACTTGAACGGATCCCACTCGCCGCGCTTGTCCTCAGAACGGCTGGCGAGAATGCGCGCCTCGGCGACGACGTCGACGTCGCTGGTCCGCGCCGGCGCACCGTTCAGGGTCAGCGCGTGCCCGCGGCCGCCGGCGAACAGCTCGTCGGTGATCGGATTGAACTCCACCCCGAGGACGACCGCGCCGTCGTCCACCAGCGCGATGCACACCGCCAGTTCCGGAATGTGCTGGGTGAACTCCTTGGTGCCGTCGAGCGGATCGACGATCCAGCAGCGCCGACGCGAGAGCCGCGCCGGCGAATCCTTGGTCTCCTCCGACAGCCAGCCGTCGTCGGGAAAGGCACGGCCGATGATCTCATGGATGCAGGCATCGGCCCGCGTGTCGGCCTCGGTCACCGGGTTATCGCCACCGGCGTCCTTCTGCCGCACCTCGAAGGGGCGTTCGTATACTTCGCGCACGATGGCGCCCGCTGCCCGCGCCGCGCCCTGCGCGACTGCCAATTCTTCGTCCCACATCATCGCCTAGTGGTAGCGCACGGTCTTCCCCGCCGCAATTTCCGCCGTCAGAGCGCCGAGCGTCGCGCGCAGCTCGCGGGTGTTGTCGTCGAACTCCGCCTCGATGGCGCGCAACCGATCGCGCGAGCCGCTCTGGCGCAGCGCCAGGTAGCGGGTCTGCAGGGCCGAGCGCTCGTGGAACAGGCGGTCCGCCTTGGCCAGCGACATCAGCCGGACGCGCTCGCCCTGCATGTGATCCGCCGCGGCGATCAAGCGGCTGAGCAGGGCGGTGTGATGGTTGGCGACGGTCCGCGCCATGGCGGCGGTCTGCGCCGGGTGCGGATAGAAGGCCGCCTCGAACTGGCGCAGCGCCGCCGTGAGGTCGCCCGCGCTCACCAGGCGGTCGCCCTGCTGCGAGCGCGCGACGTGCCGATCGACCTGCTGGCGCTCGACGAACGTGCCGAGCGGCCCGCGGGCCGCGCCCCACAGCACGCCGCCCAGGTAGACCAACACGGCGATGGACAGGGCAGCGACGGCGAGTCCGATGAGCGTCAACATTGGGGAGCAGCGAGCACGCGCGGTCTAGCGCGGACGGCACGGCCCCGCAACCGGCCCGCGTCAGCGGCCGCCCGGGGCCCGCCGCAGCGTCTCGGGGTAGCGGTTTGACGGCGCGTCGACGGCATCTCTATGGTCGCGCCCAGGGGGGATGGGGCACATGCCGAGCGACTTCTTCGCCGCCGACGAGGTGCATGTCGGACGCGACCTGGGCGGGCGCCACACCGTGCCCGGCCCCGCCGACGTCGAGCGCTACGGCGCCGGCACCGGCGATCGGCACGCCTGGTACGCCGGGCCGTCGCCCTTCGGCGGCGCCATCGCGCCCGCCCTGCTCTACCACTCCGAGGTGTACCGCGACCTCAGTTGGTACCTGCCCAACCTGATCGGCAACCTGCACGCCCGGCAGGAATGGGAGCTGTTCGCGCCGCTGCCACTCGGCCGCGGCGTGCGCACGCGATCGACCGTCGTCGCCCGCTATCGCAAGCGGCAGCGCGACTATGTCGTCAACGAGGTGCTGGTCACCGATGACGACGGCCGTTGGCTGCAGCGCAGCCGCACGCATCAGAGCTTCCTCGCCGACGAGCCGGGCGACGGGCTGGTGGTCGACAAGCAGCGCGAGCGGCGCAGCGACCGCCGCTTCGAGATCCCCGCCGGCGGCACCGCGTTGGACGCGGTCACGCGCACGATCACTGTGCCGATGTGCGAGGCCTTCTCCGGTCCGGTGCGCAACTACCACACCGACCGCGAGATGGCGCGGGCGCTCGGTTTTCCCGACATCGTCGTGCAGGGCATGTGGTCGATCTGCCTGATCGCCGAGGTGATGACGCACACCTTTGGCGTCGGCTGGTTCTGCGGCGGCCAGTTGAACGTCAACCTGGTCAACGTCCTGTGGGCCGATGAGACGCTGACCGCTGCCGGCCGGGTGCGCGAGACGTCGCCGGAGGGGCGCCACCAGCGCGTGCTGGTCGACGTGTGGTGCGAGAAGGCCGACGGCACCACCAGCGTCATCGGGACGGCCAGCGCGCTGCGCTGAGCCGAGCCGCGCCGGCTGAAATTGACTTGGCCAACCCCCGCCAGTAGACTCTGGCGGCAGTTTCGCTGGAAGGGGATTGGGCATATGAGGCGTGTGTTTTTTCAGGCGATGCTGCTGTTCGTCGCCGTGTTCATGCCGGCGACCGTGCGCGCCGGATGGGTGGTGGAGTGGGCCAACACGGCGGTCAAGTCGAACGGCGACAAGATGCCGGCGCAGAGCGCCAGCATGACCATCGCGGGCGGCAAGGTGCGCAACACCCAGCCCGAAGTCGTGACGATGATCGACTACAACACCGGTCACTTCACGCTGATGAACTCGACCAAGCAGTACTTCTGGACCGGAACGGTCGACGAGTACGTGACCGAAATGACGCGCGATCGCAGCGCCGCCTTCAAGGAAAAGCTCGGCGCCATGAAGCTCGAGCAGCCGAACAAGGGCGATGCGAAGGCCGATGCGGCGGACGAAGCGGCGGCGCCGGCCAAGCCGCGAGGTGTCGACAAGGCCAAATTGCCGCCGCTGTCGATCACCAAGACCGAGCAGACGGCCAAGATCGCGGGCCACGATACGACGAAGTACGAGGTGCGCGTCGACGGCGATCTGTTCCAGGAGATCTGGATCGCGCCGCTCAACGTCGCGGCCGATCTCGACCTCGATCGCTACCTGACCGAGCAGCGCAAGATGAGCGCCACCATGCTCGGCAAGTCGTCGGGGGCGTTCAACGCGCTGTACCTCAGTGACGACTACCGCAAGCTGCTCGAGCAGACCTTCGTGCTGAAGACCATCACCCACCACCTCGCGGGGAGCTTCGAACGGGTGGCGACGTCGATACAGCAGGCCGAGGTGCCGCCGGATACGTTCGTGATCCCCGACGAGTACCGCCGCGTGCGGCTCGCCGATGTGCTCCCCGCGGCGCCGCCTCAGCCGGCGCCGGACACCAAGCCGGGCACCATGCCGCAGGCCAAGCCGCGCGCCGGGAAAAGCAGCTGACCGCTCAGGCGGCGCGGCGCTCGTCCGGGCGGCCGATCGCCGCCTTGGTCTTCTCGACGCGCAGCTTGAGATCCTTGAGGATCTGCAGATCCGCGTGCATCCGGTTGAGCGACTCCACCAGGCGCGTCACCTCCTGCAGGGCTGGATCCAGGTCTTCGAGCGCTACCGCCTCGAGACCGCGCTCGAGCTGCTTGAACATCGATACCAGCGATCCGGTATCGGTCACCCCGGCCTGCGAGAGCCGGTTCTGCATCTTGCCGTAGAACACCAACAGGTCGTTGGCCTGCTTGCGGAGATCTTCCATCGGTTGCTCGCCTCCCAATCCGGACATCAGGTCCGAGGGGGGGTTGAGCCAAAAGCGTGCCCGGCTGGGCCACCTGCCAGGCGCGGCTTGTGCCGCGGCGGGTTCGGCGTGCCGGGCGTCATCGCGGTGACGATCGGCTTGCCGGCCGGCACGTCACTCGAACAGGCGGCGCGGCGCCATGCCGCGCTGCGTCACTCCGGCTCTTCGCCGAAATGAGCCCGGGCGATGCGTTCCTTCAGATACTCCAGGGTGCCGAGATCCTCGATGATGTCGCCACCGGTGTCGTAGAAGAAGATCTCGCCTTCCTTGTTGCGTCCGACCGCGACCAGCCAGTCCAGCTCGTCGCGATCCTTGAGCAGGTAGTTGATGGTCTGCGAGACCCCCCGGCCCGGGATGATGGTGATCTTCGGCTGGAGGGACTTCTGCTGTTTCGCCATCAGCTCTCACACCTCGGCATGCGGCGCATGCATCATGACGTGCGACCTCGGGTGCGGCGGCGCCTGCGCGGCTCGGCCGACTCGTGACGCCTCGCGGACGATACACCAGGGGGTACGACGCCGCAAGATCGAGTCGCGCGCACCACGGTCTCGATGTGGTAGGTGTGCGGGAACATATCGATCGGCTGCACCACCTCGACGCGATAGGCGGCGGCGAGCGCCTTCAGGTCGCGCGCCAGGGTGGACGGATCGCACGACACGTAGACGATGCGCGCCGGCGCCAACTGCAGCAGCGCATCGACACACGCCGCCGCGCCGCTGCGCGGTGGGTCGAGCACGGCCAGATCGAACGCCGCCGCCTGTCGGGCGAGTTGGGCGGCGGCCACCTCGGCGCGGGCGGCGAGCATGCGGAACGGTGGCCCCTCCTCGCCCGCGGCGTGGGCGCGGGCCGCTGCCGCCGCCGCCGCATCCTGCTCGATCGCCGTCACCTCGGCGCCGCGCCGGCGCAGGGGGAACGAGAAGTTACCGGCGCCGGCATACAGGTCGAGGACGCGCGCGCCCGGCCGCACATCGGCCAGCCGCACGACGGTCTCCACCAGGAGACGGTTGGCACCCGGGTTCACCTGGGTGAACGCGGGCGCCGCCACCACCAGCGCCGGGCCGGGCTCGGGCTCGATGGCGACCCGCACGTCGCCGAATGTCTTCGCCCAGCCGCGGCCGCGCAGCGCCAGGC
>JBOHWA010000747.1:0-2779 GCA_050735855.1 Binatia bacterium | reverse complement strand
GGCGCCGAGGGACCGGCGCCCTCCACTTCTACTCGAACCCCGTGCACGCGGTCCCCGGCACGGTCAGCGGCAGCGTGAAGGTGCCGGCCGGGGCACCGCTGCCCGGCGTGTCGCCGGCCGGGCGGGCGAGGACCGACAACGTGCGGGTGTGCGGGGCGAAGAGCGACACCACATCCCAACCGGGCGCCGGCGGACAGGCGCTGCGCGGCTCGGGCATGGGCAGCACGGTGTAGAAGAGCTCCTTCACCTCGCGCTCCGGTTTGTCGCCATCGCGCAGGATCAGGCCGCTCAGCATGGCGCGCGGTACGGGGGCGGCGTGGTAGCGGCCGACGCGGGCGGTCTTCAGGCGGCGCTTCGGAATCTCCAAACGCAGCGTCGCATCGTCGAGCTGCCAGCGGGCCGGCGTCAGGCGCGGCGGCCGAGCGGGGAGGGGCGGGCGGCTGGTCGGGTCGCCCCAGAGCGCGAAGGCGAGCGCGGCGCGATAGGTCTTGGTCCAGTCGTCGTGGCCGCGCCGCTTCTTCAGCTCGGTGACGGCGAGCAGGAAGTTGCGCGCGTTGCGCACTGCGCCGCCGAGGTCGGCGCCGTCGTAGAGCAGCGCATCGAAAAAGGCGCGCGCAAAGGCCGAGCCGGAGGCACTGTAGATCGCCGCCGAGGTGGCGACGATCGCCTGCGTGCCGCGCTCGAAGAGGATGAAGGGATCGGAGCGATCGAGCGTGTAGCAGCCCTGGAGGACGACGACGGGGGGCGCCCGGTCGACGGCGATGCCGCCGCGCTCCTCGAGCGTCAGATCGCGGGCGTGGCCTTCCCAGACCAGCAGGTCGGACTGCTGCAGCGCCGCGAGGATCACCGCCGGCGTCACCTCCGCGCGATAGTGCGCCTGCACCGTGGCGCCGGCGTTGCGCAGCTCGCTGACCGTGGTGCGCGAGATCGTCTCGCCGAGCGAGAAGACCGCGTCGGCGTTGGACAAGACGCTGACCCGGGCGCCGGCTGGCGGCGCATGCAGCTGGCGCGCCAGGGTGATGCTGCCGGCGGCGGCGTCCTCGGCGACGAAGCGGCCGACGGCGTAGTCCTGCGGGCGGCCGTGCTGGATTTCGGAGAACAGCTCGACGCGCACCTCGCGCGCTCCGCCGAGCGCTTCCGGACCGCCGGCCAGCAGCACCGGGTCGGCGACGCGGTGACTGCGCAACGCCAGCTCGTCGCCGACCAGATAGATGTCGCTGATCGGCAGGGCGGCGGTGTCGATCATCGCCTGCACGTGCGCTTCGACGGCGGCCGGCGCCGCGTCGGCCACCAGGATCAGCGGCGCCCGGTGCGCCGCCGCGATCAACGGTGCGAGCAGCGAGAGGGTCGAGGGCGAGAAGCGCCCGAGGCGATCGAGCGGGTTGGTGACCACCACCGTGCGCGGCGCCGCCGGCAACTGGCGCAGCAGCTCGTCCTGCAGCGCGGCCGGCGACTCGATGCGCACGACGTGGCCGCCGAGTGCCGCTGCCGGCAGGAGGCGATCGCTGCCGGGCAGGACATAGAGCGTCTCGCTCGGCCAGCCCTGCAGGGCGGCCTCGGCGAGCGGGCGCCCGGGCTCGAGCGGGACGAAGGCGGCGTCGAGCGCGCCGGCGAAGGCCGCGGCGCGCAGCATCCAGTCGTAGCCCGCCGCGGGTACCAGCACCGCCCGGCGCGCGTCGGGCGCCAGGCGGCGGGCGAGGCCGGCGAGGTCGTCGACGACGCTGCACGGCGCACGGGTGGCGCTCTCGAGCAGGAGGCGGGCGGCGGCCGGCAGCGTCGACCGATAGAAGCACTCGACCGGACGGTCGGCGCCGGCGACGAACTGCGCCAGGGCCGGCTGCTGGCGGGCGTCGAACAGCACCACCGGTGCGCTGCGGCCGGCGTTGGCCAGGACGGTGCTGGCCAGGGCAAAGTCGTCGGCCGGCACGACGCGCAACGGCGCCGGCGCGGCGTGGGCGGCGCCGGTGGACAGGAGGAGCAGCAGGCCGAGCGCGGCGCGCATCACGCGTCGGCCTCGGGCGTCGGCGGCAGGGGGAGGGCCTGAATGCTGTAGGTGGCGTCGACCGGACCTTCCTCGACGCGCAGGACGCGCCGCCCGTCGCGCGTCAGGGCGACATAGCTCTTCGGCTCGCGGCCGATCCAGCCCGACGACGCGCTGATCGGCCACCAGCCCTCCTGGGCCCAGACCTCGGTCCAGAAGACGCGCTTGTGGTGCGTCGAGCTGTTCAGGTTGATCCCCTCGACGAAGCGCGCCGGGATGTCGGCGCAGCGCAGGAAGGTGGTGAAGGCGCGCTCGATGCCGATGCGTTTGCCGCGGCCGCTGCGAATGACGTCGAGCGGCAGCGTCTTGCCGTCGGACGCCCAGACCAGGCGTTCGCGCGTGGTCGCGTGGATGGCGCGCAACAGATCGCTGTGCGCGTCGGCGGCCAGCACCGGGCTGACGTGGGTCTCGAGAAACTCGCGCACCAGGATCGAGCGCGACTGGAACAGCGGGCCGGGCGTCAGCGCCGGCAGCAGCTCGGCCGGCGGGAAGGGCAGCGGCTCGACCAGCGGCATGGCCGTGAGTCGGCGCCGGCGCTCGACGGTGTAGCGCACCGCGACGCGGCGCGCGCCCTTCAGCTTGCCGCGCAGCATGACGTGCGGCTCGGGGCCGTCGCGCACCACCTCGGCGCGCAGGCCGCGCGCCGCGACGCTGACCTCGCCGAGGTGCTGCAGGGGCGAGTCGGGTGGCAACGCCAGGCGCAGCGCGATCGGCGCCCCGGTGCCGCCGGTGATGCGC
>JBOHWA010000746.1:0-4792 GCA_050735855.1 Binatia bacterium | reverse complement strand
GGCGAGCACGGCGCCGAGGGCCCGGCGCCCTCCACTGGCTGGGATCTCGCTAGCGCCGAGGGAAGCTCGCGGCGGCGGCGGACGTTGTCGAGAAGGCGGTGCACCAGGGGGCGTCGGATTCAAACTGACCCGCTGCGGGCGCCTCCACGCCGAGGCAGCAACCGGCGCGGAAATTCCATCTGGATGGAAGAACGCGAATTCGGCACACTACACCCCATGTGGAGGAGGTGTTGGGATGGCGGCGAACGTGGACACGGGTCGGGCATTGGATGACCTCGAGGCGGTACTCGGGGCCGGGATCGACGAACGGCGCTGCTCGGAGGCGCTCGAGATTCTGAGCCGCTGGCGGTGGGACCGCGATCTCAACGAGATCTCGCGCAGCCGCGCCAGCGACCTGCTGAGACTCTTCGGCAGGCGCTACCTCGCCGCCTGAGCGCCGTCGGCGCACCCAAGACGGCCGATTCGCCGCGGTGATTCCCGCGGTCGGGATGGCTTGGGGCGGGGCGTCCCCCCCCCGTCAGGGCAGCGGGTAGGTCTGCCTGACCCACTCCAGAGCGGCGGCGCTGGAGGCCAGCTCGCCTTCGAGTTGCTTCTCCTCGACGGCGTGCAGGATCTCGCCGTAGAGCGGGCCGCGCGGGTAGCCGAGCTCGAGCAGGTCGCGGCCGCGCACCAGCGGCGGCGGTTTGAGCGGCTCGCAATCGGCGGCGAAGTGCGCCTGGGCGGCGCGGCAGAAGTCGTAGTGGGTGAGATCGCCGCTCGCGGCGCCGGCGTCGAGGCGGGCCAGCTCGAGCAGCTCGTCGATGCCGGGCTCGGCGAGGAAGCGGCGCAGGGTGCTGCGGCGCATCTGCGGCGCGTTGACCAGGCGCAGGTGGTTGCGCACCAGGTAGTCGACCTGCTCCCAGGTCTCGCGGCTGCGGCGCAGGCGCTGGCAGATCTCCACCGCGCGCACGGCGCCGACGTCGGGGTGGCCGTAGAACGTGATGCGCTCGCCCTGGCGCGCGGCGCAGTCGCGCTTGGCGACGTCGTGCAGCAGGGCGCCCAACGCCAGCGTCTCGGTGCAGCCGGCGGGCAGCTGCTGCAGCAGGCGCAGGGTGTGCTCGTAGACGTCGCCCTCCGGATGATAGTCGGGCGACTGCTCGACGCCCTGCATGGCCTGCACTTCGGGCAGCACGTGGACCAGCAGACCGCTCTGTTCGAGCAGCTCGAAGCCGCGCCGCGCGTTGCCCTCGGTGAGGATGCGGATGAGCTCCTCGCCGATGCGCTCCCAGGCGATGCCGGTGATCTGTGCCGCGTGGGCGCGGATGGCATCGAAGGTCGCCGGTTCGATGGTGAAGCCGAGCCGGGCGGCGAAGCGCACCGCGCGCAGCATGCGCAGGCGGTCCTCGCCGATGCGCGCGGCGGGATCGCCGATGGCGCGGATGACGCCGGCTGCCAGGTCTGCCCGTCCGCCGACGTAGTCCCAGACCGCGCCGGTTTCCGGGTCGCTGAACATGCCGTTGATCGTGAAATCGCGCCGCTGCGCGTCCTCGGCCGGCGAGGCCGGGCGCACGCTGACCGGATGGCGCCCGTCGACGTACTCGGCGTCGGCACGGAAGGTCGCGACCTCGATCGGCTGGCCGTCGACCAGCACCAGGACGACGCCGAACTGCGCGCCGACCGGCACGGTGCGGCGGAACAGCCCCTGCACCTCCGCCGCGCTGGCGTCGCTGGCGATGTCGAAATCGGTCGGCGCCTCGCCGCGCAGCATGTCGCGCACGCAGCCGCCGGCGAAGAAGGCCTGAAAGCCCGCGTCGCGCAGGCGCCGCAGCACCCGCCGTGCGGCGCGCTCTGCCGCCACGGGATCGGCGCCCGTGTTGTGCGGGACGATCGCGTCGGCCTCCATCAGAACAGCACCGCCGCCGGTTGCGTCCGGTAGTGCGGGCCGTGCCCGTCTGGACTCCGTCCACGGAGTCCAGCGTGTGGAACCCCCACCGTCTCGCTGACCCCGCGCGCCAGATCCCGCCGATCGAAGCGGATCTCGCCCGCCGGGTGCCCTTCCGTGCTGCCTTCACCCTTGCGCGCCGCCTCGGGTTTCTCGCTCGCCACCTGCGGTCGCGCGAAGTGCGCCGCCGCATAGCCGTTGTTGAAGCGGACATGCTCGACGAACTGCTCGGCGACCATGGCGCCGACGATCGCCCCCTCGGCATCGGCCGGGAAGAACTGGCGCTGGCGTTCCTTCCGGAAGCCGCCGCAGTCGCGGTAGTCGAGCCACTGGCCGATCCACAGCTCGTGGCGCAGAAAGGGCGCCGAGAGGTGGCTGTGCACGTGGTCGATCAGCCCCGTCGCGGCGTCGATGTACAGCACCACCCACGGACCGGGGACGGCCGGGTTGGGCGTCTCGAAGTCGGCCCGCAGGCGCTGCCAGCGTTCGCCCTCCGGGCCGCGCACCTCGCCCGGCGCGCTGAGCTCGACCGGCTGCTCGGCGAGCAGGAACGGCAGCGAGAACCAGAACAGGTTGCTGACCATGTCGAAGCGCGTCAGCGCCAGCTGTCCCGGGGCGGTGACGGCGCGCCCGTTGCTGACGATCCAGGTCTCGGCGGCATCGATGCCGAAGCGCACCTCGGTCGGCAGGCCGATCGAATCCATGCGCGCCCGCGCTCCGTCGTGCAGCGGCGCCATGAACCAGCCGATGCTGTCGGAGGTCACCTCGCGGCCAGGGTCGACGATCGTCTGCGTGCTGATGAACGAGACGTCGCGCACCGCCGTCCAGCGCTCCCACCCGCCCGCCGCGTCGATGGCGCGCCGCAGCAGGTCGCCGGCCTCGCCGTCGGGCAGACGTGGGGCCGGCGCCGGCGCAGCGACGGACCGTTCCGCGTCCGAGGAGCATCCGGCGATCAACCACAGCGCCAGCAACAGCGCCGCGGGCGCCGATGAGAGCCAGCGCCGCATGCGCCAGGGTTAGGGAGTTTGCCGCGGCCTTGTCAATGCGTCCGCCGGCCCAAGCGCTATTGACCGTGCATGACCAGAAGTGGTCATGTGCGGGCATGAAGCAGGTCAAGATCGCCGAGTTGAAGGCCGGCCTGAGCGGTTACCTGGCTGAGGTGCGCAACGGCGCGCAACTGTTGGTCTGCGATCGGGCCACGCCCATCGCGATCCTGGGTCCGGTCGGCTCACGCGACGATATCGACATCGTCCCGCCGAAGGCCGCGCCGATTCCGTTGAAGCAGTTGCGGCCGGTGAAGCTGCGCAAGCGGGTCGATCTGGTTGCGCTGCTGCGCGAGAGCCGCGAGCAGCGGTGATCCTCTACCTCGACACCAGCACGGTCCTGCGCGTCCTCCCCGACCAGCGCCCGCCGCTGGCCGGGTGGGGCAATTGGCAGGCGGCGTACAGCAGTCAGCTGCTGGGCGTCGAGGCGCGGCGTGCCCTCGACCGGCTGCGCCTTGCCGGCGCGCTCGACGACGCCGGCGTGGCCGACGCCGTCGGTGAGCTCGGGCGCATCGAGCGCACGCTCGGCATGGTCCGCCTGACGCGCCGTATCCTTGACCGCGCGGCGCAGCCGATGGCGACGGCGGTGCGCACGCTCGACGCGTTGCATCTCGCCAGCGCCCTGGCGCTGCGCGAACGGACGCCGGGCGACCTGTTGTTCGCCACCCACGACCGCCGCCAGGCGTTGGCGGCGCGGGCGCTCGGCTTCACCTGCGTCGGGGTGTGACCGGCGCCGTCCTCGGGCCGGCGGCCGTCCGCGCCTGCCGCGGTGCTTGCAGCCCCTCGTCCCAGGGCGGCTGAGCGCCGCAGTGCTCGGTGAGGAAGTCGACGAACGCGCGCACCTTCGGCGCCAGCTGCTTGGTGGGCGGGTAGACGGCGTAGATCGAGGCGTCCCAGCTCTCGTACTCGATCAGCACGGCGCGCAGGCGGCCGGCGCGCAGGTCGTCGCCGACGATGAAGGTCGGCAGCAGCGCGAGCCCGACACCCGCCAACGCCGCGGCGCGCAGCACCTCGCCGTTGTTGGCGGCGAGGTTGCCCTCGACCGGCACCGCGCGCAGGCCGCGCGCGGCGGGAAACGGCCAGCCGCCGGTGGCGGCGAGGTAGGCGTAGTCGAGGCAGTTGTGGTCGCGCAGCGCGTCGGGGGTGCGCGGCACGCCGCGGCGCTCGAAGTAGGCGGGCGCACCGCACACGACGCGGCGGGCCGGCGCGAGCCGTCGCGCCACCAGGCTCGAATCGGGCAGGCGGGCGATGCGCACCGCGCAATCGACGCCGGCCTCGATCAGGTCGACGAGTTGGTCGCCGAGCGTCAGCTCGACGCGCAGGTCGGCGTGGCGCGCCAGGAACGCCGGCAACAGCGGCGCCAGGTAGCGCTCGCCGAACGACATCGGGGCGCTGACCCGCAGCGTGCCGCGCGGCGCGCCGCTCAGTGAGCCGATCGCCGCCTCGGCGGCGGCGAGCTCGTCGGCGATGCGGCGGCAGTGCGCGTACAGCGCGGTGCCGGCCTCGGTCAGGCTGAGCCGTCGCGTTGTGCGCTGCAGCAGCCGCGCGCCGAGCCGCTCCTCGAGCTGGCTGATGTGCTTGCTGACCGCCGACTTCGACAGCCCCAGCTCGCGCGCCGCGGCGGAGAAGCTCTGCGCGGCGGCGACGCTGGCGAAGACCGCCATGCCGGTCAGGGTGTCGATGCGGCGTGGCATCGTGAGTTAGCCTTGATGTGACAGAAAAAGATCAACGCGAAGGCGCGAAGGCGCGAAGGCGCGAAGACCAGAGGAGCGCAGCGGTGGAGCGAGCGTTCCCGGAACCACATCGCGGATGCGGATTGGGAAAGAGC
>JBOHWA010000745.1:0-10492 GCA_050735855.1 Binatia bacterium | reverse complement strand
CCTCGGCGCCGTGTATGCGGCGAGCACCCGTCCAACCCCGGCGCCGAGGGACCGGCGCCCTCCAGCGGGTCGGCGGCGAGAATGCCGATCGACAGCGGCGGCGCGACGTGGTTCAGGTGACGCGCATGCACGAGCGCCCCAACCTCCTCCTCATCCTCGCCGACGACATGGGCTACGGCGACTTCGGCTGCTTCAACGACGGGCGCTCGCAGACGCCGGCGCTCGACCAACTGGTCGCCGAGGGCGTCTGTCTGACCCAGCACTACTCCGCCTCGCCGGTCTGCGCGCCGGCGCGCGCCTCGCTGCTCACCGGCCGCTACCCGCACCGCACCGGCGCGATCGACACGCTCGAGCTGCGCGGCCTCGATCGCCTGGCGCTGCGCGAGCGCACGGTCGCCGACCTGCTGCGCCAGGCGGGCTACACCACCGGCCTGGTCGGCAAATGGCACAACGGCGCGCTCGATGCCCGCTACCATCCGAACCGGCGCGGCTTCGACGAGTTCGCCGGCTTCTGCGGCGGCTGGGCGCCGTACTTCGACTGGCACCTCGATCGCAACGGCGCACCGAGCGCCGCCGACGGGCGCTACCTGACCGATGTCCTCACCGACGAGGCGATCGGCTTCATCCAGCGCCACCGCCGGGCGCCGTTCTTCCTCCACCTCGCCTACAATGCGCCGCACTACCCGTTCCAATCGCTCGACGACGACCTGGCGCTGTTCAGCGATCGCGGCCACACGCTGGCGGTGCGCCACATCTACGGCATGCTGCGCAGCATGGACCGCGGTATCGCCCGCGTCCTCCAGGCGCTCGACGATGCCGCACTGGCCGAGAACACGCTGGTGCTGTTCTCCAGCGACAACGGGCCGCAGTTCGGCGGCCAGGGCGAGATGTGCAGCGACCGCTTCAACTGCGGCTTCGCCGGCGCCAAGACGCTGGTCTACGAGGGCGGCATCCGCCTGCCGATGGTGCTGCGCTGGCCCGCCGGCCTGGCCGGCGGGCGCACGGTCGCGGACATGGTGCACTTCACCGACTGGCTGCCGACGCTGCTCGCCGCGGCGGGCGCCGCGCCGCCGCGCGACCTGGCGCTCGACGGCCTCGACGTGTGGCCGCTGCGGCGCGGCGAGCCCGGCCGCGTGTGCGAGCAGCGCTTCTGGCAGTGGAACCGCTACGCGCCGGCGGGTGAATGCAACGCCGCGATGCGCGACGGCCACTGGAAACTCGTCCGCCCGGCGATCGCCGCGCTGATGGCGGTCTCGCCCGACGACTTCGTCATGGACGTCGACGCCAAGTACCATCCGGACAAGTATTCCGACATCCTGCGCGATCCGCCGCCGGCGGCCGGCCCGGCGGTCGCCGCACCGTCGCAGCTCTTCGACCTCGACGCCGACCCGCAGGAACGCCACGACCGCGCCGCCGAGCAGCCGGAACGCGTCCTGCGCATGGAGCGCGAACTGGGCCGCTGGTTCGAGTCGGTCGAACGCGACCGGCGGACGATCCCGGCCGACTGACTGGACCGTCTCGAAGCGTGCGGTCGCGCGCGGGAGGGCCCGCTTGTCGGTGCCATGTCTGCTGGAGGGCGCCGGTCCCTCGGCGCCGTGCTCGCGACGTGCACCTCGCCCACCGCCCGGCGCCGACAAGCGACGCCCTCCAGTCGTGCTTGGTGCTACGAGCGATCCTCTCCGAGCCGGTCGTAGTCGACGGCGACGATCTCGAGTTGCTCCTCGCCGCGCGGCGTGCGCAGCCCGGCGGTGTCCCCCACTGCGCGGCCCAGCACGGCCCTGGCGATCGGGGCGGTGAAGGCGACGCGCCCCTGGGCCGGATCGGCCTCGTCGACGCCGACGATCGCCAGCCGGCGTTCCTCGCCGTCGCGCTCACCGTCGATGGTCCGCAGCGTCACGCGCGCACCGAAGCGCACGCGGTCGGGCACTTGGCCGCTGGGCTCGACCACCTGCGCGCTGGCGAGGCGCGCGTGCAGCTCGCTCAGGCGGCTCGCGGCGATCGCCCGCCGCCGCCGGCGTTCGAGATCGTCGCGGTCGCCGCCGTCCAGGCGCTGGCGCTCGCCTTCGAGCTCGGCCAACTCCTCGCGCAGCAGCCGCAGGCCGCGCGGGGTGACGTAGTTCGGGACCCCGTCCGGCAGCGGCGCGCGCGGCGCCACCACCGGGTCCTCCCACGCATCGTCCTTGGTGAACGCCTTGCTCATGACTGGGACCGAGACCGGAGGACCAACAACAGATTCAACGGATTGAACAGATTCGGACAAGCCTCAGTATCGGCCCTTCAGAAATCCGCTCAATCCGTTGAATCCGTTGTTGGCTCATTCCGGTCTGGAGCAGCGCCGCTCAGCCCAGGGTTTTCAGCACCTGGATGGCTTCGTCGACGTGCTTGGCCGGGCTGAGCTGCGAGTTGAAGGCGTGGCGGATGACGCCCTTGCGGTCGATCACGTAGGTGACGCGGCCGGGCAGCAGGCCGAGCGACTTGGGCACCGCGAACGCTTTGCGCACCGTGCCGCCGGTGTCGGCGAGCAGCGGGAACGGCAGCTTGTACTTCTCCTTGAAGGCGCGGTGCGAGCTCTCGGAATCGCTGCTGACACCCAGCACCTCGGCGCCGACGTCGGTGAAGGCCGTGTACTGATCGCGGAAGGTGCAGGACTCCTTCGTGCAGCCCGGCGTATCGTCCTTCGGATAGAAGTAGACGACGACGTTCTTGCGGTCGCGAAAGTCCTTCAGGCTGATCGCCTTGCCGTCCTGATCGTTGAGCGTGAAATCGGGCGCCTTGTCGCCAACGGCCAGGCCGGTCGACGTGCCGATCAACGAATCGAGCAAACCCATTATTGTTCCTCCGTAGGCGACTCCGCGCGGCGCGGGGGGGTGAGGCCGGAGCATGTGGCGCGCGGCGGAATCTGTCAATGCGCCTCGCCGCCGGGCGCACCCCTTGATCTTCTGACGGCGATGGCGTTCTCTCAGCGCACATCCGACGGGTCGCCAGCGCGGGGGGACTGCATGGGCAAGTGCAATCATCGATGGGCGCGTCTGGCCGGTCTCATGGCTGGCGCGATCGTGCTGCTGTCCAGCGAGGCGGGCGCCTGGAACGGTTCGGACGAGGCGTTGATTAGCTCCGTGCCGTCGGGCGCCAACGTCTTCATCGACGACCAACTCATCGGTACGACCCCGCTGCAGTGGCGGGTGCCGTGCAGCGAGGTTGTCGACCACAAGTTCCGCATCGAATACCACGACTGCCATCCCATCGAGGGCGTGCTCTACGCGCGCGTCGCCCCGGGCCGGGTGGTCGGCATGATCTTCAGCCTGGGCATCTCGGCGATCTTTCAGTGCCCGTACTACTTCGTCCCGGTCGCGGTCGGCCTGACCGGTGGCAGCTGCAGCGGCCCGGCGCCGGCAGCGCCCGCCCAGGGCGACGAGTTGGAGCGCCGCCTCAAGATGCTGAAGGACCTGCGCGAGCGCGGCGTGATCAGCGAGCCGGAGTATCAGCGCGAACGCGAAGAGGCCTTGAACGGCTTGTAGGCGGCCCGCAGACGGCTGCCGCATTCAAGTTGACAGCGCGCGTCGGCGAAAATACGAGGTGGAGAGTCCTTCGACAGGCCCCCCCGACCCCTTCATCGCCCGATGCCACAGACGCCGATTGCCAAGCTCCGTCTCGCCGCCATCCTGGAGGGGATCTCGTTCCTCGTCCTGCTCGGCATCGCCATGCCGCTGAAGTACCTGCAGGGGATCGACGCCGCGGTGAAGGTCGTCGGCTGGGCGCACGGCGTGCTGTTCATCATCTTCTGCGTCGCGCTGCTGGTCGCCATGCGCGCCGCCCGTTGGTCGGTCGTGCAGGCCGGCACCGTGTTCGTCGCCGCCCTGATTCCGTTTGGACCCTTCCTGATCGACGGCCGGCTGCGCCAGGCCGAGGCCGCCGCGGCGGCCGGTGGGGGGGATCAGGCATGAAGCTGCTGGTCACCGGCGCGGCCGGGTTCATCGGCTCGCATCTGACCATCCGGCTGCTCGACCGCGGCGACACGGTGGTCGGCATCGACAACCTGAACGACTACTACGACGTCACGCTGAAGGAGGCGCGCCTGGCGCGCGTCGCCGGGCGCGAGGGCTTCCGCTTCGTCAAGCTCGACGTCGCCGACCGCGCCGGCCTCGCCGACCTCTTCGCCGCCGAGCGCTTCGACCGCGTCGTCCACCTCGCCGCGCAGGCGGGGGTGCGCTACTCGCTGGTCAACCCGCAGGCCTACATCGACGCCAACCTGGTCGGCTTCACCAACATCCTCGAAGGCAGCCGCCACCATCAGGTCGAGCACCTCACCTACGCGTCGTCGAGCTCGGTGTACGGCGCCAACGTCGTGCAGCCCTTCTCCGAGCACCACAACGTCGACCACCCGGTCTCGCTCTACGCCGCGACGAAGAAGGCCAACGAGCTGATGGCGCACACCTACAGCCATCTCTTCGGCCTGCCGACCACCGGCCTGCGCTTCTTCACCGTCTATGGCCCGTGGGGCCGGCCGGACATGGCATTGTTCCTGTTCACCAAGGCGATCATCGCCGGCGAGCCGCTGAACATCTTCAACCACGGCAAGATGATCCGCGACTTCACCTACATCGACGACATCGTCGAGGGCGTGCTGCGCGTCAACGACACGCCGCCGGTCGCCAACCCCGCCTGGGATCGCCAGGCCTCCGACCCCGCCACCAGCTACGCGCCGTATCGTCTCTTCAACATCGGCAACAACAACCCGGTACAGCTGATGGAGTTCGTCGAGGCGATCGAAGCCGCGGTCGGCACGCCGGCGCGACGCAACCTGATGGATATCCAGCCGGGCGACGTCCCCTCGACGTATGCCGACGTCTCCGCCCTGCAGGCGGCGGTCGGCTTCCGCCCCGCCACCCCGGTGGTCGAGGGCATCCGCCGCTTCGTGGCGTGGTACCGCGAGTACTATCGCGTCTGACCGGCCGAAGGGTTTTCACCACAGCGACCCATCATTCCAATCGTCAGTCGGACGCAATTGCGGAGGTTGGCCTTGATGCTCGGGGGGGACGGAGAACGCGCGCGCCGCGGGTGGTTGGTCGCCGCGCTGGTTGCGGTGCTGCTCGGTGATGGCCCCGCCGCGGCGGTCACGACGTTCTCGCCGCCGGTGCGCAACGTCGAGGGCGACGAGGTCGCCTGCGCGGTGCTCAACCACAGCACCCAGAACGCCACGGTGTCCGCCGTGCTGCGCGGATCCGAGGGCACGGCGCTCGAAAGCGCCGCGCCCGTCGTCGTCGGCCCGGGAGACCTGGAGTCGCTGATCTTCAACGCCGACTCCGCCGCCGCCGTCTATTGTCAGTTCGACTTCACCGGCGACGCCGCGGCGATCCGCGGCTTCCTCACCGACTTCGATGCGGGCAACGGCAACACCCGGGTGCTCGCCGCGGCGGCGCAGGTCCAGGGCCCGGGGCAATCGGGCGTCACCGCCTACTCGCCGCCGGTGGTCAGCGGCCCGAGCGACCTGGTCGCCTGCATCGCGCAGAACGTCAGCCTCCCGACGGTCGAGGTCACGGCGCGGCTGCGCAACAGCAGCGGCGGGGTGCTGGCGGAGTCGACCACCGACGTCGACGCCCTGCACGTCCGCACGATCGTCAGTGCGTCTGATCCGCCCACGGCCGCGTATTGCGAGTTCGTCTTCGACGCCAACCCGTCGGTACTGCGCGGGTACGCACGCATCTCGGACAACATGGGCGGCAACACGCGCTTCCTCGCCGCCGCTGTTGAGGCCGCGGCGACCGGCGCATCCACGCTGCACACCGCGGCGATCGCGCCGGACGGCGGCGCGGTGCACTGCGGGGCGCTGAACCTCGACGACCAGGCGGTGGTCGTCGACGCCGACCTGCTCGACGACGACGGCGCGGTGATCGCGTCGGCGTCGGACTCGGTTCAACCCGGAGAGGTGGTGTTCCTGACCAACACCGGGGTGGCATCGGCGGTGCCGGTGTCGTGCCGCTTCACCGTCCCCGCCGGGGCGAGCGTGCGCCCCTTCGCCGCCCTCATCGAGCCGGCTGGAGGGCTGCGCCTGCTCGAGCCGGCCAGCACGACCGACGGAGCGGCCGGGGTCGACGCGACCAGTCACACGCCGCCGCTGCGCAGCGTCGACGGCAGCGAGATCGAGTGCTGGCTGCACAACCTCACGGATGCCCCGGTGGCGATCGACGCCGCTCTCGTCGACGCCACGGGCGCCATCGTCACGGAGCGAGAGGCGACGGTCCAAGACGGCGACGTGCGCCGCATGGTGCACAGCACCGACCTGCTCTTCGGCGCGCACTGTCGCTTCACGTTCACCGGCAGCCCGGCGAGCATCCGCGGCCACATCGTGCTCAACGACGGCTCGCCGCGCCTGCTCCACGCGGCGTCCATCGCCCTGCCGCTGACGCCCCTGCCGACGGCAACCTCCACGGCGACCCGGACCGCGACGCGCACGTCTACCCGTACCGCGACCGCGACGCCGATCGCGACTGCTACGCCGACCGCGACCGCGACGCGCACACCGACCGCGACGCGCACGCCGACCGTGACGCCCTCGTTCACCGCGACCCACACGCCGCCCGCCACGCCGACCGCGACCGCGACGCCCACGCCGAGCGCGACGAGCTCTTCCACCGCGACCCACACGCTGCCCGCCACCCCGGCCGCGACCGCGACGTTCACGCCGAGCGCGACGCTCTCTTCCACCGTCACCCACACGCTGACCCGCACGCCGACCGCCACGTCGACCGGGACCGCGACGCTCTCGTTCACCGCGACGCACTCCCCGATCTCCACGCCGCTTGCGACTGCGACGCCCACGTCGACGGCCACCTCCTCGTCCACCGCGAGCGGCGTGGCGACGCCGACCGCGACGCCGAGCATCGGTGCCGACCCGAGCCCGAGCGTGACATCCCCGGCGGCCTCGCCGACCACGACGCCGGCTGCCGGCGCTGCCGGCGACGCCAACTGCGACGGCCTGATCAGCGCCGCCGACCTGACGGCGGCCATCGCTGCCATCGTCTCCGGTGCCGCACCGGTGTGCGGCGAGGACGCCAACCAGGATGGGATCGTCGACGCCGCCGACCTCGAGCGGATCGCCACCCTGATCTTCAGCAGCGCCCAGGGCGAACTCCCTCCCGCCAGCTGATCTCGCTGGTGCCGGCGGGCCGCGCTTCAGCGGCGCAGGGTGGCTGACTCCCGGCGGTGAAGGACCTGCGGCATGTGTCCAGCCCTTCTGTTCGGCGGGCGCTCAGAGCGCGGCGCGCAGGCGGGCGACGACGTCCGGGCGGCCGCGCACGCGCAGGCGGGTGCCGGACTGGTCGCACTGTTCGGTGAGCACGCGGCAGCTGGCGTGGATCTCGCTGACGACGCGCTGCAGGGCGTAGGGCACCACCAATTCGTCCTCGACCATGTCGCGCTCGAAGAAGGCGACGAGGTGCTGGTGCAGCGCGGCGACGTCGGTCGGCGACTTTGCGGACAGGAGCAGCGCATCGGGGTACTCGGCCGCCAGGGCGCAGCGCTGCGCCTCGTCGAGCTTGTCGATCTTGTTGAACACCAGCTGGCGCGGCGCCTCGGCCGATTCGATCTCGGCCAGCACGCGGGCGGTGACTTCGATCTGCGCCGGGAAGGCGGGGTCGGCGGCGTCGACGACGTGCAGCAGCAGCGCCGCTTCGCGGGCTTCCTCGAGGGTCGAGCGGAACGACGCGACCAGGTCGTGCGGCAGCTTCTTGATGAAGCCGACCGTATCGCTGACCAGGATGCGCGGTTTGGTCTCCGGCTGCAGGGCGCGCACCGTGGTGTCGAGGGTGGCGAAGAGCTGGTCGGCGACCAGCAGATCGCTGCCGGTCAGGGCGCGCATCAGCGACGACTTACCGGCGTTGGTGTAGCCGACGATGGCCACCGTCGGCTGCGCCGCGCGGCGGCGCCGGCGGTTGGCGGCATCCTTCTCGATCGCCGCCAGCTCGCGGCGCAGCTCGGCGATGCGGTCGCGCACCTTGCGGCGGTCGAGCTCGAGGTGCGACTCGCCGGCGCCCTTGCCGCCGATGCCGCCGGCCTGCCGGTCGCGGCCGCCGCCGCCTTCGCGCAGCCGCGGCGTCATGTAGGTGAGCCGCGCGATCTCGACCTGCAGCACCGCCTCGCGGCTGCGCGCATGGCGCTGGAAGATGGCCAGGATCACGGCGGTGCGATCGAGCACCTCGGCGTCGGTGGCGCGTTCGAGGTTGCGCGCCTGCGACGGGGCGATGTCGTGGTCGACCAGCACCACCCCGGCGCGCGGGCCGGTGACCGGCGCGGCCGCCGTCTCGCCGTCCGCGGTCTCGTCCTCGTCGTCCGCCTCGGGCTCGCTCTCGTCGTCCTCGCTGGCGCGGATGCGGTGTGCCGGCACGCCGGAGGGGACGACGCCGGTGCCGCCGGTCAGCCGGGCGAGCTCCTTGAGCTTGCCCTCGCCGATCACCGCGGCGGCGGCCAGCGACTGGCGCTTCTGGGTGATGCGATCGACGACGTCGAAGCCCAGCGTCTTGGCCAGGCGCCCGAGCTCGGCGAGCGACGAGGCGTGCTCCTCGTCGGTGACGCCGGGCAACTGCACGCCGACCAGCACGGCGCGCGGCCGCGGCGCCCCGGTCGCGTGTTGCTTGGTCTGCGGCATCGCCGGACCATAGCCGGCCGCGGCGCGAGTTGCATCCGTCTTGACGACGACGTCCGTGGAACGGGCGGCCCCGTCGCCGTCACTCGGCCGCGGTCGGCCAGGCGACCGGTTCTCCCAGCTCGGCGTCGAGCACCATGCGCAGGCGGCGGAAGACCAGCGGCGACTGCAGGATGGTCACGTGGTCCTCATAGAAGCCGAAGACGTCGCGCGCCGAGCGGGTGAGCGGCGACACCAGTACCGATTCGAGCGTCAGCACGCCGTCGTTGTTGCCCAGCGGCGCCATCAGCGGCCGCCCGCTGCGCGCCGCAAAGAAGAGGTAGAACGGCATGCGCTGCGGCCACGCGGTGCGCTGGATCGTGTCGATGTACGGCGAGCCCGGCGCCATGTCGTTCCACACCGGCGGATGGTTGGGCATGTGGTCGGCATACTGTGCCCCGTCGACCCCGGCCCACGGTGACGCGATCGAAACGAACACGCCCTGGCCGGGCAGCGCCACATCGGTGTCGATCGCGTCGATGGCGCCCTTCGTCACCAGCCCCCCCATGCTGTGCGCCACCAGTGCATAGCGCGGTGCCGGGTGGCGCGCCGCGAGCTCCTTGAGGCGCCTGCCGAGCTGGCGTGCCGCGTCCTGCAGCGCCATGCCGGTCGGGTAGAAGAAGAGGATCGGCTGATAGCGCGTGTCGTCGAAGCGCGGCAGCATGTCCTTGAAGTCGCGCGGCGAGCCGTTGATGCCGTGCACCAGCACCACCGGGATGCGATCCTCGGCGTACGGCGCGGCGAGGAACAGCGCCGTGCCGTAGTGCTCGGCGAAGAACGCCGACTGCCACTGCCCGAGGCTGATCATCGGCTCGGCGAACAGCGCATCGGTCGCCTCGACGACGACGTCCTCGCGCCGCGCCTGTGCCATGCGCGCCGCGACCTCGGCATCGACTGCCGGCGGTGTCGGCAGCGCACCGGGCAGCGTGTCCAACACCCGCCGCTGCCCCTCGCGGGCGATCTCGCCGGCGCGATCGAGGATCTCGCCCAGGCTGCCCGGCATGGCGCCCGGCACCTCTTCGGGCATGGGACCCGCCTGCGCGACGTCGAGCGCGATCGCTACCGTCACCGCCACGACCACGACCGCGCCCCGCCAGCTGCTCCGCCTCACCGTAACCCCCTCACCACGCGGCCACTCTACCGCGGCGCTGCCCCAGCGGCCAGGTCGGCGCGCCAGCATTGTCCAGGCCGACTGGCTTCCCTCCTTGCCCGGCCTGGCCTCAAGCGTGGTTTCGTGCTCGGGTGGTCACGGTGCCAGGTCAGCGCACCGGGCGCTCGCTCAGGGGGGAATCACGCATGCGACATCTCGTTCTCGCGTTGGCGCTTGTCGCGCTCAGCGCCGCGGCGGCTGGTGGGCTGTCCGATGACGGTCGGTGTCAGGCCAGCTCGGCCAAGGCCGGCGCCCGCTGCCTGCAACACTACGTCGCGACCGTCGAGGCGTGTCGGCTCAACGCCGATACCGCGTGCGAGGACGCGCGGCGCGCCGCCGGTGGCACCGTCGAGCAGATCCTCGCTGCCCCCGCCGAGCCGATCGCGCGCTACTGCAGCGAAGCGAACGCGGTGCCGCTCGGCTACCTCAGCCTGGCCGACATCGACGCGCGTATTCCCGAGGCGTGCGCCGACTGGGGCGAGGATGAGCTGAACTTCGCCTTCGCCGACGATCCCGCCAGTCTCTCGCCGGCCGCGCAGCGCTGCCAACGGGCGGTGTCGCTGACGTTGCGTATCCTGAGCAACAAGGCCGTCAACGACTTCAGCCGCAAGTGCAACCTGCGGGCCTTTGAAGGTCATGGGTGCAATCACGCCGCGCGCGCC
>JBOHWA010000744.1:0-7683 GCA_050735855.1 Binatia bacterium | reverse complement strand
TGTGGGCCGTGCTGCGCGTCGCGGCGCGCAGCGGCGAGCGGCTGGCGGCGATGGTCTCGAGGGCGCGCGCCAGGCCCTCGGGGTTGCGGGTGAGCGCGACCGCGGTGGCGTCGGCCTGGTACTCGCGGCGGCGCGAGACGGCGAGGCTCAGCAGGCGCGACAGCAGCGGGCTGACCAGCACCAGGCCGCCGACCAGGATGAGCAGCGGGATCTGGCCGCCGCCGCGCGGCGAGCGGCCGAGCGCCATCGAGCGACGGGCCCAGTCGGCCAGCATGATGACGCCGCCGAAGAGCACCGACACCATGGTCATCACCAGCGTGTCGCGGTTGCCGATGTGGGCCATCTCGTGCGCCACGACGCCCTGGGTCTGCTCGCGGTCGAGCAGCGCCAGCGCGCCGCTGGTGACGGCGATGGTCGCGTGCGTGGGATCGCGTCCGGCGGCGAGCGCGTTGGGCGCCGGGTCTGGGATGACCAGCAGGCGCGGGCGCGGCAGCCCGGCGGCGATGGCGATCTCGGTGGCGATGTTCTGCAACTCGCGGTGCTCGGCGTCGTCGGGGCGCAGCGGCTCGGCGAGCATCGCGGTCATGACCCAGTCGGCGCCGTGCCGGAAGCCGAGCGCGCTGATGCCGGTGGCCACCGTCAGGGCGATGAGCGAGACGTAAGGCAGGGCGGTGCCGCCGGTGCCGTAGCCGAGCACGGTGACGTCGAGGCCGACGCCGAGGGCGGTGAACAGGGCGAGAAAGGCGGCGATCAGCAGCGCCGTGAGGCGGCGATTGCGGCGCTGCTGCGCGTAGAAGTTCACCGGTTGAGCGTGAGATCCACCGCCGGCACGCTGCGGTCGGCGTCGTCCGCGCTGAAGAACTCGGCCGGCTGGAAGGTGAAGAACCCGGCGATCAGGTTGGCCGGAAAGACCTCCTGCTGGGTGTTAAAGCGCATCGCCACGTCGTTGTAGAACTGGCGCGCGAAGCCGAGTTGGTTCTCGGTGGTGGTGAGCTCTTCCTGCAGGCCCAGGACGTTCTCGTTGGCGCGCAGCGTCGGGTAGTTCTCGGCCACGGCGAAGAGCTGGCGCAGCGCCCGGGTCAGGTCGGCTTCGGCAGCCATGCTCTCGTGCGGCGAGGGCGCCGCCACGGCGCGGTTGCGGGCGTTGATGACGCGCTCGAGCGTGTCGCGCTCGAACTCCATCGCGCCCTTCACCGCGGCGACCAGGTTGGGGATCAGATCGTGGCGCCGCTTGAGCTGCACGTCGATCTGCTTCCAGCCGTTGGCGACTTGGTTGCGCAACGCGACCAGGCGGTTGTAGGTCCACACCCCCCAGGCGATGACGGCGCCGACGATGGCGAGCAGGATCGTCATGCGCCGCTTTATAGGGGAAGGGACGCGGGCGGACCATCGCTATTTTGAGGCGCGCCGCTCAATGAAGAGTAGAGCGGGCGGGCCGCCCGCGCTCCCAGCGCGGAGCGGCACCGACTCCATGCACCGCCCAACCTCGGCTGGCGAGCCGGGGTGGATCGTCGCGCGAGGGAGCAGGGCCTCCCTGGGAGCGCGGGCGGCCCGCCCGCTCTTCGCCGCGCCAGCCAGACCGCCGCTCGCTAGTGTCCCGTCCGCGAAGTTCGCTACCTATCTCGGCGGCCCTCGACGCCCCTGGCGGCGTTGCGCCTCCTCGAAATATTCCCGATATTCCTACGTCGCCTTGCCAGGGACGTCGATGCCTCGCCGATATAGGCAGCAAACTTCGGGGACGGGACACTAGCCGCGGCGGCGACCGAAGGCCGCCTTGCCCGGGTACACCGCGCGCTTGCCGAGCTGCTGCTCGATGCGCAGCAACTGATTGTACTTGGCGGTGCGTTCGCCGCGGCAGGCGCTGCCGGTCTTGATCTGGCCGGCGTTCACGGCCACGGCCAGATCGGCGATGGTGGCGTCCTCGGTCTCGCCCGAGCGGTGCGAGATCACCGTCGTGTAGCCGGCGGCGCGCGCCATCGCGATGGTCTCGAGGGTCTCGGTGAGCGTGCCGATCTGGTTCAGCTTGATGAGGATCGAGTTGCCGACGCCGCGCTCGATCCCCTGGCGCAGCCGCAGGGTGTTGGTGACGAAGAGGTCGTCGCCGACCAACTGCGTCTTGCGGCCGAGCCGCTTGGTGAGCGCCTGCCAGCCGTCCCAGTCGTCCTCGGCGAGGCCGTCCTCGATCGAGACGATCGGGTAGCGCGCCACCCAGTCGGCCCAGTAATCGGCCATCTGCGCGCTGCCGCGGCGCGAGCCGTCGGACTTGCGGAAGACGTAGGCGCCGTCGGCGAAGAACTCGCTGCTGGCCGGGTCGAGGGCGATGGCGATCTGCCGCCCCGGCTTGTAGCCGGCGCGCTCGATGGCCTGCAGGATGATCTCGACCGCCTCCTGGTTGGAGGCCAGGTTGGGGGCGAAGCCGCCCTCGTCGCCGACCGCCGTGCCGAGGCCGCGCTCGTGCAGCACGCCCTTCAATGTATGGAAGACCTCGGTGCCCATGCGCAGCGCGTCGGCGAAGGTGCGCGCCCCGATCGGCACGACCATGAACTCCTGCAGATCGACCGAGCTGTCGGCGTGCGCCCCGCCGTTCAGGATGTTCATCATCGGCACCGGCAGCGTCACCGCCTGGCGGCCGCCCAGGTAGCGATACAGAGGCTCTTTGGCCTCGGCGGCCGCCGCGTGGGCGACGGCGAGCGAGACACCGAGGATGGCGTTGGCGCCGAGCTTGCGCTTGGTCGGCGTGCCGTCGAGGGCGATCAGCCGCCGATCGATCTCCTCCTGCTGGCGCGCGTCGCGGCCGCGCAGCTGCGGCGCGATGAGGTCATTGACGTGCGCCACCGCCTTGCGCACGCCCTTGCCCTTGTAGCGCTTGCCGCCGTCGCGCAGCTCGAGCGCCTCGTGCTCGCCGGTCGAGGCGCCGGACGGGACGGCGGCGCGCCCGAGCGCGCCGCTGCGCAGGCGGACGTCGACTTCCACCGTGGGGTTGCCGCGTGAATCGAGGATCTCGCGCGCCAGAACCGACTGGATCTTCACTGCTCCTCCTCCGTTGCGCCGCTGGCCGTGCGCCCCGGGGCGAAAATTCCGCTCGCGGGCGGTGTTGCACTCGTTGCCTCGCCGCCGCGGCTTCTCTACAATCCGGCGCGAGTTGAACGCGATGGGGTTTCTAACGCCGCTGCCGTGGAAATACAAAGCGCTGGTCGCCACCGGCGCGCTGTTGGTGGGGCTCTGCGCGCTCTCGGCCGTGTTCGGCAGCAACGGCGTGATCCACCTGCAGCGCCTGCACGCCCAACAGGCCCAGGTCGAGAAGGACGCGTACGAGCTGGCGCAGCGCAATGCGCGGCTGCGCGATCACGTCGAACGCCTCGAGCACGACGATGCCTATCTCGAGAAGATGGCGCGCGAACGCCTGGGGTGGATCAAGCCCGGCGAGCTGGTCTATCGCGTCGACCGACGCTGACGCGCGTCAGTCCTCGTCGGCGCCGGCGACGAACTCTTCGTAGTCCTCGGTCGCCATCAGCTCGTCGAGCTCGGCCTCGTCGGCGAGCTCGACCTCGATCAGCCAGCCCTCGTGGTAGGGGTCTTCGTTGGCCAGCGAGGCGTGGTCCTCGAGCTCGCCGTTGACCGCGCGCACCGTGCCGGTGACCGGCGCGATGAGCTCGTGCACCGTGCGCACCGATTCGAGCTCGCCGAACGGCTCGCCCTTCTCGATCGCGTCGCCGACGTCGGGCAGCTCGACCGCGATGATCTCGCCGATCGAATCCTGCCCCTGGTCCGAGATGCCGACCTGGGCGCGATCCGCATCGGCGCGCACCCAGAGGTGCTCATCGCTGAAGCGCAGCACGGTGGCGGACTCGGTTTCCTGCTTGCGTTTTTTTAGCTTCGACACCGGACGCTCCTTACAAAGGCGTGCTTCAACGTGTCAAGCCCATTCCGCCGCAGGCGGCACGCAGTCTCTTGCGCCGCGCGCGGCGCGCTCTTAGCATCGCCGCATGTCCGTGCGACAGACGCTGCGCAGTATCCGCGAGGAGCTGGGCCAGCTCTTTCTCGAGCGCAGCGACGTCATCGATGGCGCGCTGGCGGCGCTGCTCGGCGGCCATCATGTGCTGATCATCGGCCCGCCGGGGACGGCCAAGTCGATGCTGGCCGACGAGCTCTGCCGGCGGCTCGAGGGGGCGGCGTACTTTCAATGGCTGTTGACCAAGTTCACCACGCCGGAGGAGCTCTTCGGCGCGGTCAGCCTGGCGGCGCTGGAGCGCGACGAGTATCGGCGGGTCACCACCCACAAGCTGCCCGAGGCGCACATCGCCTTTCTCGACGAGGTGTTCAAGGCGAACTCGTCGATCCTCAACGCCATCCTGACCCTGGTCAACGAGCGCCGTTTCCACAATGGGCGCGACATCCAGACGGTGCCGCTGATCACCGTCTTCGGCGCCAGCAACGAGCTGCCGGAGGACGACGAGCTGCAGGCGCTCTACGACCGCTTCCTGTTGCGCTACGTCGTCGCCTACATCGACGAGGACTTCCGCTTCCTGAAGATGTTGCAGGCGCGCCCCGCGGCGGTGCGCACGACGCTGTCGCTCGACGATCTGCGCCAGGCGCAGGCGGAGGTCGCGGCGGTGAGCGTGCCGGACGCGATCTATCGCGCCCTGGCCGATCTGCGCCGCGAGCTCGGGCGGGCGCAGATGGTGTCGTCCGACCGGCGCTACCGCCAGTCGCTCGACGTGCTGCGCGGGCGCGCCTACCTGGACGGGCGCGACCATGTCGCCGACGAGGACCTGTTCTGCCTCGAGCACGTGCTGTGGCGCGAGCCGACCGAGCGGGCCGAGGTGCGCAACACCATCCATCGGCTGCTGCGCGGCTACGTCGACGATGCCAAGGCGCTGCTCTTCCAGACCCGTGAGCTGCGCGACTACGCGCACCGCCAGTGGGAGAGCCACGAGCTGCGCGGCCGCGCCGTGGTCGAGGCGCACACCAAGATCCGTCACATCCTCGCCAAGCTCGACGGCATCCTCGACGAGGCGCGCGGCGCCGGCCGGCCGGTCGACGCGGTCGAGGCGGTGCGGACCGAGATCGAGTCGATCCAGCACGAGATGCTCGAAGCCCTCTGAGCCCCGACCGAGCCGATGCAGACGCACTGGATCGAGACCGACAGCTATGACCGCGCGGCGTTCGCCCGCCTGAGCGCGGACTCGCACGCGCTGCAGACCCTGCTGGCCAGCGGCGGCAAGCTGCTGCCGCATTTCGACGGCTTCCTGCTCGACGTGTATGCGCTGCTCTACAAGCTGAACGTCGTGCTGCACCCCGACGAGAGCGTCACGCCGGGCGCGGCGTTCTACCGCCTGCTGCTCGACGAGCTGCGCGCCGTGCCCGCCCTCGACGCCATTCGCCAGCAGACGGCCCTGGATGAATCAGTCGCCGGCCTGGCGACCCTGCTGCTCGGCGAGGCGCTGCTCGAGCTGCTCAAGTCGGAGCGCGTCCTCACCCGCAACGACATGCTCGACGTCTGGAACCTCGACCAGCAGGCCGACGAGATCGCCACCCGGGGCGAGCACGCCGCGACCGCGGAACAGTTGCGCGGCCAGCTCACCGGCGAATCGGCGCAGCGCCAGCTCGCCGAGCTGCACCACCGCCTGGAGCGCGAGAACGCGGCCGCGCAGCGGCGCCTCGAGCAGCAGGCGCAGCGCATGCGCCAGACCTTCGCCGATGCGGCCGGGCGCCGCCAGCCGCGCGTCGCGGCGCAGCTCGAGCGCACGCTCGGCGAGCTCGAGTCGGCGCGCGACGACGCCGAGCAGTGGAGCCTGCATCTCGGCGGCGGCCAGCCGTCCTCGTCGCCGGCGGCGCAGATCGAGCTCGGCCACCAGCTGGCGCGCAATCCGAAGCTGAAGCGCATGGCCGAGCTGGTCGGCCGCATGCGCGAGAACGCCCGCGCCCTGCGCCAGAAGCTCTACGAGCGGGCCAACGAGGAGATGTTCTCGGTCGGCCTCGGCGCCGAGCTCAGCCGACTCCTGCCGCCCGAGCTGCTCAGCCTGCGCCACCCGATCCTGCGCCGCGACTTCAGCCGCCGCCTGGTCGACGGCGAGCTGCAGGTCTACGCCCTGCGCGCCCGCGAGCAGAAGGGGCGCGGGCCGATGGTGGTCTGCCTCGACGGCAGCTCCTCGATGGCCGGCGACAAGGAGATCTGGTCGAAGGCCGTCACCCTGACGCTGCTCGACATCGCGGCGCGCCAGCGGCGGCCGTTTCGCTCGATCTGCTTCGCCTCGGCCGAGATGCCGCTGCAGATCCTCGATCTCAACCCGCGCCAGCGCTACACGCCGGATATGCGCCAGGTCTTCGCGCTGGCCGAATACTTTCCCGGCGGCGGGACGGATTTTCAGAAGCCGCTCAGCGCGGCGCTCGAGTGCCTGCGGCGCGACGGGCGGCGGCGCGGCGACATCGTCTTCATCACCGACGGCGAGTGCCGCGTCGATGCCGAATGGCTGCGCGCCTTCAAGCGCGAGAAGGACGCGCTCGGTTTCTCGCTGTTCTCGGTGCTGATCGACGTCGGGCCGAGCTCGCTCGGTGCATTGAAGGACTTCAGCGACCAGATCACCTCGGTCGGCCAGCTCACCAGTGACGCGACGCGTGAGATCTTTCTCAAAGTCTGAGCCGGCTGGGGTCTCCGCACTGCGGCTCGACCCCCTCTGGAAAGTCGGTTAGGGACCGCGCATGGACCTGTGGATCTGGGTGGCGTTTCATGTCTTCGTCTTCGCGCTGTTGGCCATCGACCTGGGCGTGTTCCATCGCCAGGCCCACGAGGTGTCGCTGCGCGAGGCGGCCGGCTGGAGCATCACGTGGGTGGTGCTCTCGCTCGCCTTCAACGCCGGGGTCTACTACTTCATGGGCGCCCACGCCGGGCTCGAGTTCCTCACCGGCTACCTGATCGAGAAGGCGCTCTCGGTCGACAACATCTTCGTCTTCGTTCTCATCTTCTCGTATTTCAAGGTTCCGGGGCGCTACCAGCATCGCATTCTGTTCTGGGGCATCCTCGGGGCGCTGATCCTGCGCGGTGCGATGATCGGCGCCGGCGCCTACCTGATCCAGCAGTTCCATTGGATCACCTACGTCTTCGGCGCCTTCCTGGTGTTCACCGGCATCCGCATGGCGTTCCACGACGGCGCCCAGCTCGAGCCGGAGGCCAATCCGGTCATCAAGCTCATGCGCCGCTTCATGCCGATCACCAACCGCTACCACGGGCAGAAGTTCTTCGCCCACGAAGCGCCCGCCGGCACCGCGGGGCCGGCGCGCCGGGTCGCGACGCCGCTGTTCGTCGTGCTGATGCTGGTCGAGACCACCGACATCGTCTTCGCCGTCGACTCGATCCCGGCCATCTTCGCGGTCACGACCAACCCGTTTCTGGTCTACACCTCGAACATCTTCGCCATCCTCGGCCTGCGGGCGATGTACTTCCTGCTCGCCGGCGTCATCCAGAAGTTCCACTACCTCCAACTCGGCCTGTCGGTGGTGCTGACCTTCGTCGGCGTGAAGATGCTGATCGCCGACTTCTACAAGGTGCCGATCGGGGTCTCCCTGACCGTGATCGCGTCGGTGCTGACGATCTCGGTGGTCGCCTCGCTGGTGTTTCCCAAGGCGGAGGGGAGCGAGCCGATGATTGATCCCTCGCACCTGGGCGAGGAGTAGGGCCGCCGG
>JBOHWA010000743.1:0-4070 GCA_050735855.1 Binatia bacterium | reverse complement strand
CGCCGCGCTGGCGCCGCGCGCCGGCGCTGCCGCTGCGCGCGCCGAGCTGGCTCGGGCAACCGTGGAACGTGAAGATCTTCAACCAGCTGGTCTACGCCAGGCACGGCGCGCGGCAGCGGCGCACCATCGTCCACCCGGAGACGTATTTCTATCCGCTCGACATCCTGCGCAACTGGAACTGGCTGTACGGCAAGCGCGGCTTCACCCAGTACCAGGCCGTCCTGCCCGGCCCGAGCAACCACGCGCGCCATCGCCGCTTCGTCGAGGCGCTGCGCGCGCGCGGCGGGCAGGTGTTCCTCTGCGTCATCAAGGACTGCGGCGCCGAGGGTCGCGGCATGCTGTCGTTTCCCAAGCCGGGGGTGTCGTACGCGCTCGACCTCCCGGTCGACGCGCGCACCCAGGCGTTGGTCGACGGCCTGAACGAGATCGTCATCGCCGAAGGCGGCCGCATCTACCTGGCCAAGGATGCCTTCACGCGCGCCGAGCACTTCCGCGCCATGGAGCCGCGCCTCGATGCCTTCAACGCGGTGCGCCGGCGCTGGGACCCGGAAGGCCGCCTGAAGAGCGCGCAATCGATCCGCGTGCTGGGAGATCGTCCGTGAAAGTGCTGCTTCTCGGCGCGACCAAGGGGATGGGGCGGGCGCTGGCGCGCCTGATGGCGGAGCGCGGCGATCAGCTCGTCCTGCTCGGGCGCGACACCACCGATCTGGCGCGCAGCGCCGCCGATCTGCAGATCCGCGGCGCCGGCGCGGTCGGCACGGCGGCCTGCGACCTGCTCGAGCCGGCTGGGTTCGCGCCGGCGCTCGACGCCGCCATCGCCACGCTCGGCGGGCTCGACGCCGTCGTCGTCAGCGCCGGCCTGTTCGCCGCGCAGGAGGAGCTCGAGGCCGACGCCGCGCTGCGCGACCGCATGCTGACCGCGAACTTCACCAACACCATCCACTTCTGCGAGCTCGCCCGCGCGCGCCTGCTGGCCAGCGGCGGGGCCAAGCGCCTGTGCGTCTTCAGCTCCGTCGCCGGCGATCGCGCCCGCAAGCCGGTGCTGCTCTACGGCGCCGCCAAGGCCGGCCTGTCGTACTATCTCACCGGCCTCGATCATCGCTTCCACGCCCAGGGGCTGCGCACCATCTTGGTCAAGCCCGGCTTCGTGAAGACCGGCATGACCGCCGGGCTCACGCCGCCGCCGTTCGCCGGCGAGCCCGACGACGTCGCCCGCGCCGTGCTGCGCGCCATCGATCGCGGCACGCCGCAGATCTATGCCCCCGCCGCCTGGCGCTGGGTGATGCTGGTCATCCGCGCGCTGCCGCGCGCCGTCATGCGGCGCATCGGCTTCTGACGCCGGCCGGCGGCGCTCGTCTTGTGCGCGGCTCGGCGGGAGCCTCGCCCTCCCGCCGATCGGCTCGGCGCAAGTCTGGCCCGCCTGGGGCCGGGTACTTGGCGGGCGCGGTGGTCCGTGCCAGGGTTGGCGGCTATGGCCCGGTCCGCCGTCGTCCGCCGTGCCGCGCTGCTCGTCGCCGTGCTGGCGTTGGTGGCGCAGAGCGCCTACCTGGCGTACCCGGTGGTGCGCGACTGGATCGAGCCGCCGTTCGCCAGCGATGCGCAGCGCGGCCGCGAGCTCGCCGAGGATCTGGGCTGCTTCAACTGCCATGGCCCCGGCGGGCGCGGCGGCGTGCCCAACCCGGGCAGCAAGACCACGGAGGTGCCGTCGTTCCACGAGGGCACGCTGATGATGTACGCGCACAACGACCAGGACCTGCGCGAGTACATCCTCGATGGCGCGCCGGCGAAGAAGCGCGGGCAGGCGCTGTACCAGGAGGAGATGAAGGCGCAGGCGCTGCAGATGCCGGCCTTCCGCGGCTTCGTCAGCGACGAGGAGGTCGAGGTCCTGGTCGCGTATCTGCGCGCCGCCTCCGACATGCTGGTGCCGGTCGACGAGCCGGCGGCGCACGGCGCCGAGCTGGCCGCCGACAACGGCTGCTTCGACTGCCACGGCCCGATGGGCGCCGGCGGCCTGCCCAACCCCGGTTCGTTGAAAGGCTACATTCCGGGCTTCGGCGGCCCCGATTTCCACGAGCTGGTGCGCAGCGACGAGGAGCTGCGCGGGTGGATCGCCGAGGGCGGTATCGCCCGCCTGCGCGACGACCCGCTGGCCTCCTTCTTTCTCGAGCGCCAGCGCATCCAGATGCCGTCGTACAAGGACCGCCTCTCCGCCGCCGACATCGACGCCCTGGTGGCGTACGTGCGCTGGCTCGACGCCGGTACCTGGCAGACGATGCCATTGACAGAGTAGCGCGGGCCTCCGTGCCCGTCTGGCGCGCCCCGCGCCAGGAGTTTGGAGGACGCGCGCTGCAGATCACTGCGGGCGCTTCGCGCCCGACGGGCACGGAGGCCCGCGCTACCGGAAGCACACCGCGCAGCCGATCGGCCCAAAGGAGGGTGTGATGGGTCGGTCTGGCCGCCCCTGCGACCGACCCCCAAATTGACACAGGCGGGCGCGCCACAGATAGTTGGGAGCCTATGAGCAATCTGCGACACGTGGCGCTGGAAGTCATGCACTGGCTGGCGCTGTTCAGCTTGATCGGGTTGGTCCAGATGACCGCCTCGCCGCGCGCCTCGGCGCAGGAGCCGATCACCGTCAGCGGCGAGGTGGTCGATCTCGCCTGCTATCTGTCGAAGGGCAGCAAGGGGAAGCGCCACAAGCAGTGTGCCGAGCTGTGCGCCAAGAAGGGCCTGCCGATCGGCGTGCTGACCGATGCGGGCGACGTCTACCTGCTGATCGAGGATCACGACGACCCCGCCCCCTACGACGCCGCCAAGGGCCTCGCCGGGGAGCACGCCGAAGTGACCGGTAAGAAGTTCGCCAAAGGCGGCGTCGCCTCGATCCTGGTCAGCGGCGCCAAGGGCGAGTGACCTCCGCCGCTTCGTTGCGCTGCCCGCTCCGATGATCGATCCGCAACACCGCCGGGCGCGGTCCGGCGCGCGCGCCACCCGCGGGCTCGGTGTGCTGGCGCTGGCCGCCACTCTCGCCGGCTGTGCCGGCGACGGCCCGCCGCAGAGCGGCAGCGGCGGCGCGTTCGACCAGCTGCAGACCGAGGTGTTCAACCCGAACTGTCTCTCGGCCGGCTGCCACAACGCGCAGAATCAGGCCGGCGGCCTGAATCTCTCGGCGGGCTCGTCCTACGACGATCTGGTCGACGTCGCATCAGAGAATGTCGTCGCGCAGGCCAACGGCTGGCCGCGCGTCGAGCCGTTCGATCCCGACAGCAGCTTCCTGCTGATCAAGGTCACCGACCCGGGCACCGGCCAGGGGACGCGCATGCCGCAGGGCGCCGCCGCACTGGCGCCGGCGCAGATCAACATGATCCGTGAATGGATCGCCGACGGTGCGCCGCGCGGCGGCACCGCCGTCCCGACCGCGAGCCCGACCCCCGTGCCGCCGACCGCCACGCCGACCGCCACCGCCAGCGTCACCGCGACCCCGGCCTCGACCAGCACCGCGAGCCCGACGGCGACCGGCAGCGCCCCGCCGAGCAACAGCCCGAGCACGACGCCGACCGTCACGCCCAGCCCGAGCCCGAGCCCGACGCCGGAATGGTACCTGCGCATCCAGACCGAGATCTTCGACGTGAGCTGCAACGGCGCGTTCTGCCATGACACGGCGACCGCCTCGGGCGACCTGGTGCTGGAGTCGGCGGTCTCGTACGGCCAGCTGTTCGAGGTCGAGCCCGAGAACGCGCTGGCGCGGCAGGAGGGCCTGCTGCGTGTCGAGCCGAACAATCTCGACGCCAGCTACCTGCTGACCAAGCTGATCGGCCCGACCAACCCACTGCTCGGCGCCCGCATGCCGTTCGGCCAGCCCAAGCTGCCGGAAGAGCAGATCCAACTCGTGCGCGATTGGATCGAAGCCGGCGCGCCGGACTGAGGCGGCCCGCGGTCGCCGGCACCGATCCGGCCAAACCGGCTCGCCCGGCGCCGGTCCGGCCAACCGGCTCGCCCGGTGCCGGTCCGGCCAAGCCGGCTCGCCCGGCGCCGGTCCGGCCAACTCTGGAGGGCGCCGGTCCCTCGGCGCC
>JBOHWA010000742.1:0-22127 GCA_050735855.1 Binatia bacterium | reverse complement strand
GCACCCGGCCGGCTCTTTCCCAATCCGCATCCGCGATGTGGTTCCGGGAACGCTCGCTCCACAGCTGCGCTCCTCTGGTCTTCGCGCCTTCGCGCCTTCGCGTTGATCTTTTTCTGTCACATCAAGGCTAGCACGCGGTACTGCAGCGCGACCTGGTCCAGGGGGCTTCGCCGCTATGCGGCGCGCCCGGCGCGGGTGTATCGGGCGAGCAGCCACGCCAGGGCCGCGAAGGGCAGGGCGGTGAGGCCGGCGTCGAGCCAGCCGCTGCCGGGGGTGCGCAGGGCGAGGGCGCCGTCCCAGCCGGCGACGACGATGGCGGCGAAGGCGATGCCCAGCAGCGCGTCGCCGGCGATCAGGCCGGAGGCGAAGAGGGTCGCCGGGTCGTCCTCGCGCGCCGGGCCGCGGCGCGCCTGGGCGATGAGGCCGCCGAAGATCAGCGAGGCGCTGGTGGTGATCGGCAGGTAGAGGCCGATGGCGAAGGGGAGGCTGGCGATGCCGCAGAGCTCGGCGACCGCGGCGATCGCGGCGCCGAGGCCGAGCAGGGCCCACGGCAGCTGGCCCTGCATGACGCCCTCGGCGAGCGTCGCCATCAGCTTGGCCTGCGGCGCGGGCAGGAACTCCGAGCCGAGCGTGTAGGCCTCGTTGAGCAGGAACAGCACCCAGCCGGCGCGCAGCGCGGCGACGACGACGCCGATCATCTCGCCGAGCTGCAGGGCGCGCGGCGTCGCGCCGACCAGGGCGCCGGCCTTGAGGTCCTGGCTGATGTCGCCGGCCAGAGCGATCGCGGTGCAGACGATCGCGGCCACTGCCAGGGTCGCGCCGGTGCCGGTGCGGCCGTCATAGCCCAGAGCGCTGAGCACGAAGGCGGTGATCAGCAGCGCGGTGATGGTCATGCCCGACACCGGCTGCGAGGTCGTTCCGATCAGGCCGACGATGCGCGCCGAGACGACGACGAAGAAGTAGCTGAACAGCAGCGCCAGCAGCACCTCGGGCAGGTCCATCTCGTAGTCCGGTACCAGCCACATGGCGAGGCCGAGCGCCGCCGTGCCGCCGAGGACCAGCGCCGGCGGCAGGTCGAGCTCGGTGCGCGGTGGCGCCGATGCGCGGCCGCCGCGCAGGGCGGCGACTAGAGAGCCTATCGCGCGCCGCATCGCCGGGGCGGCGCGGACGATCGACCACACCCCGCCGCACGCCACCGCGCCGGCGCCGACGAAGCGCACCGAGCCGCGCCAGATCTGCCAGGCGTCCTGCGCGGCAAGATCCGGCGGCAGGCCGAGCTGGGTGCCGGCGGCGGTGCCGGAGAGCAGGTCGAAGAGCGGGATCAGCACCACCCAGGCGAGCAGCCCGCCGGACAGCATGATGGCCGCGATGCGCACGCCGACGAGGTAGCCGACGCCGAGAAACAGCGGGCTCAGCTCGGCGCCGAGCGACAGCTTGTGCAGCGCCCCGACGCTGGCGAAGACGGTCTCGCCCCACAGTTTCAGCCCGCGCACCGCCAGCTGGTAGAGCGCGCCGAGCGCGATGCCGACGAACACCGGCCGCGCCGCCGCCGCGCCGCGGTCGCCGGCGACCAGCACGGTGGCGCACGCCGTCCCCTCCGGGAAGGGCAGCGTGCCGTGCTCCTCGACGGTCAGCTCGTGGCGCAGCGGGATCATCATCAGGATGCCGAGCAGGCCGGCGGTCGCCGCGATCAGGAAGATGCGGAAGCCGCTCGGGTCGAAGCCGAGGAAGATCAGCGCCGGCACGGTGAAGACGACGCCGGCGGCGAGCGAGTCACCGGCCGAGGCGATGGTCTGCACGACGTTGTTCTCGAGGATGCTGCCGCGCCGCAGCAGGCCGCGCAGCACCGCCATGGAGAGGACCGCGGCGGGGATCGAGGCGGAGGTGGTCAGCCCGACCTTGAGGCCGAGGTAGGCGTTCACCATGCCGAAGAGCACGGACAGGAGGGTGCCGAGGGCGACGGCGCGCAGGGTGAATTCCGGCAGCGAGCGGTGCGGCGGAACGTAGGGCGTCAGCTTGGCGGGGTCGTTCATGCTCGCCTACGGGGGCGTCGAACGTTGGGCGTTCCGCGGTCTGCGTGTGGCGGCTTTGCCCGAGCAATGAAACGCGAACCACGGATGGTGCGGATACGATCCGATGACACGGACCTCTGAAGGGTTTTCTCCGTGGAATCCTTCAAGCCGCGAGATCCGTGGTTTGTCCTTCTTCCTTCTTGGGCAAGGCCGCGTGTGGCGTTGTCGGAGGATCGTCGCCGCACGCCACAGGCGACACGCGCAACGATCACAACGTCTCGTCGCACTCGTTGCGCGTGATGTCGGCGAGGGTCTCGCGGCGCGAGATCAGTCGGGCCCGGCCGCCATCGAGCCAGACCTGCGGCGCGCGCCCGATCGAGTTGTAGTGCGAGCTCATCTGCACGCCGTAGGCGCCGGCATCGTGCAGGACCAGCAGATCGCCGATCTTGGGCAACGGCAGCGCCCGCGGCACCAGCAGCTCGCCGGCGTCGCGGGTGAAGACGTCGCCCGATTCGCACAGCGGCCCGGCGACCACCAGCGGCAGGCGCGTGGCCGCCGGGTCGGCGCCGTGCACCGTGATGTGGTGGTACGATCCGTACATCGCCGGCCGCACCAGGTCGACGAAGCCGGCATCGACCATGACGAACGTGTGCCCGGCGCCCTTGTCGTTGGTGCGCGTCGCCTTGATGTCGGTGACGCGCGCCACCAACGCCGCGCTGGGGGCGACGAAGTAGCGCCCGGGCTCGATCTCCACCCGCACGCTGTGCCCGGCGGCCTGGCTGAGCAGGCGCTGTGCCTCGCGCAGGATGCGGCCGAGCGGCGCCAGGTCGATCACCGGCTGCTCCGGGCGGTAGGGGTGCGGGATGCCGCCGCCGATGTTGACCGCCTCGAGGGCAGGGAAGTCGCCCAGGCGCTCGGCGAAGAAGTGCACCAGCTTCTGCATGTTGGCGTTGAACTCGTCGATCGCCGGGCCGCTGCCGACGTGCGCGTGCAGCAGCACGATCGGCAGCCCGGCGCGCGCGGCGGCGTGGCGCACGCCGTCGAGATCCTCGTGCCAGAGGCCGTGCTTGGAGCTCGGACCGCCGGTGTCGCAGGCGCTGACGTGGCCGTGGCCGAAACCGGGGTTCAGGCGGATGCCGATGCCGCCGCGGTAGCCGGTGCGCGCCAGCGCATCGATCATCGCCGGCGAACCGATGTTGGGCAGCACGCCGTGCTCGCGCACCACGTCGAGCGCGTTGTCGCGAAAGACGTCGGCGGTGAGCATGATCGCCGGCGGCTGCGCCCCCAGCGGGATGCCGGCCGCCGCGGCGCGCAGCACCTCGTTGCCCGACACGGCGTCGATCCAGATGCCGGCGCGGCGCATCTCCTCGAGCACCTTGCGGTTCGAGCACGCCTTCATCGCATAGCGCGCCTGGATCGTGTCGCCCGGCGCGATCGCGCGCACGTCGGCGATGCGCTGGCGCAGGACGTCGGCGCTGTAGACGTAGAAGGGCGTGCCGACCTGATCGGCGAGGGAGGCGAGGTCGACGTGGTCGAGAAACGATGCGGGCATGCCGCGGTGCTAACAAGGCCCACCAGCCAGAGCAAGATTCGGCAGCGAGTCCGCGCTTGGGTGCGGCTCCCGCCAAGGGATGTTGGGGCGCCATCGGCGCGCCCCTGCGCCACCGCGAGGCGCCCCTTACCCCCGTTCCTCCACCTTTCGCCGCTCGTGGTATAGGTGGGCGACATGGCGGCGCGGGTGGTTCGGCGCATCGGGTTGATCGGGGTGGGGAAGCACGGCGTGCGCTACGCGCGCCATATCCGCGACGATCTGCCCGAGCTCGAGTTGGCGGCCCTGGCACGGCGCGATGCGGCGCGGGTCGAGGCGGCGGCGCGCGAGTTCGGCGGCCGGCCGTTCACCGACTACCGGCAGCTGATCGCCGAGGGCGGCGTCGACGCGGTCATCGTGGTCGTGCCGCCGACGCTGCACGCCGCGGTGGTGGACTGCGCCGCGCGCGCCGGCCTGCCGGTGCTGCTCGAGAAGCCCGCCGCCCCGAGCCTGGCGGTGGGCCGCACCCTGCGCGCCACGCTGGCCCGCCATCCGGTGCCGCTGATGGTGGCGCAGACGCTGCGCTACAACGCCGTCGTCCGCGCCCTGCACGCCGCGCTGCCGCGCATCGGCCGGCTGCGCTCGTTCACCTTCACGCAGCGCTTCGAGCCGTCGCCGCTCGGCTGGCTCGACGATCCGGCGCAGTCGGGCGGCGGCATCGTGCTGCACACCGGCGTGCACGCCTTCGATCTCTTGCGCTTCTTCGGCGGCTTGAGCGCCGACCGGGTCACCTGCGACGTACAAGCGATCCACACCCGCAACACCGAGGACAACTTCGTCGCCACCGTGCGCCTCGGCGACGGGGCCGCGCTGGCGACGGTGAGCTGCTCGCGCAGCGCCGGGGCGCGCAACGGGCGCATCGAGATCGCCGGCGAGCACGGCACGCTGCTCGGCGACCACGTGCTCAATCAGGCGGCGCTGGTGGTCGGCACCACGGTCGAGCTGCTGCCGGTCGCCGCCGGCGTGGCGACCGTCCGCGAGGTGGTGCGCGATTTCGTCGCCGCGCTGCGTGCCGATGCGCCGATGCCGATCGGGCTCGACGACGGCCTGTGCGCCGTGGCGCTGGCCGACGCCTGCTACCGGGCGGCGCGCGACGGCCGGGCGGCGGCGGTCGAAGCGGTCGAGGTCTGATGGCCGGCACGCTCTACGTGGTCGCGACGCCGCTCGGCAACCTCGAGGACATCACGCTGCGCGCCCTGCGCACCCTCAAGGAAGTCGGGCTGATCGCGGCCGAGGATACGCGCCACAGCCGCAAGCTGCTGACGCACTTCGGCATCAGCACGCCGCTGACCAGCTACCACGACCACAGCGAGCGCGAGAAGGCGCCGCGCCTGATCGAGCGCCTGAAGGGCGGCCAGGACGTGGCGCTGATCTCCGACGCCGGCACGCCGGGCATCGCCGACCCCGGCTTCCACCTGGTGCGCGCCGCCATCGACGCCGGCATCCGCGTCGTGCCGATCCCCGGCCCGTCGGTGGTCATCGCCGGGCTCAGCGTCGCCGGCGTGCCGACCGATCGCTTCACCTTCGAGGGCTTCGTCCCGCCGCGCTCATCGGCCCGCCGCACCTTCTTCGAGCGCCTGCGCGACGAGCCGCGCACGGTGGTCTGCTTCGAGGCGGGCCGGCGCCTGGCCGGATCGCTACAGGATCTCGCCGCCGTCATGGGCGAGCGGCCGATGGTCATCGCGCGCGAGGTGACCAAGCTCTATGAGAGTTTCATCCGCGGCGACGCGGTCAGCCTGGCTGCCAGCGCGGGCGACCTGGTGGCGCGCGGCGAGGTGACGTTGTTCATCGCCCCGTCGGAGGTGCCGACCCCTGCGGCGACCGAGCGCGAGATGCGCGCCTCGGTCGCCCGCCTGCGGGGCGAGGGCCTGCACCTCAAGGAGATCGCCAAGCAGCTGGCCGGCGACAGCGGCTGGTCGGCGCGCGACATCTACCAGATGGGCCTCGAGCCGGAGGAGGACGAGGCGGATTGACCGGATCCGGCTGTGCCCAAGGACCCGGAAACCCAACAACGGATTACGCGGATTGAACGGATTTGGAGTAGGGCCCAGTAATCCGTTCAATCCGCGTAATCCGTTGTTGCCTTCTGCGTTCCTGGGAAAGCCACCGGACCCCCATAAGGGCTCGCAATCCAGCTGCGTGTGTGCCATAAGGAAGTCACTGAACCCCGGTCGTAGCGCGATGCGGCGCCTCCAAAACGCTGCCCGTGCGTGAAGCCGGGAAGGCAAATCCCTTCACTACGACGCCTGATTTTTGCCCCCACGCCCGCCCAGCTGCGCCGCTCCGGCGCGCGGGTTGCGCGGGACTTTCAGCACCTGCTGCTGCCATGCGGGCTGCGGCGCGCGTCGTCACAATGTTTGGAGCACGATGGAAAGTTCAATGAAAGATCTCTGCCTGATCCCGGCCCTCGTCGAGGCGGTGGCCGACATGGGGTACACCACCCCGACCCCGATCCAGGCCGAGAGCATCCCGGTCATCCTGGCCGGGCGCGACCTGATCGGTTGCGCCTCGACCGGCACGGGCAAGACGGCGGCGTTCCTGCTGCCGATCCTGCAGCGCATGCACGAGAAGCCCGGCAAGGGCTGCCGGGCGCTGATCCTGTCGCCGACGCGTGAGCTGGCGATGCAGATCGACGAACAGGCACTGGCCCTCGGCTATCACCTCGGCCTGAGCGCGGTGTCGGTGGTCGGCGGCGTCGACATGGGCCCGCAGGAGCGCGCCCTGCGCGAAGGCAGCGACCTGATCGTCGCCACCCCCGGCCGCATGCTCGACCACCTGCGCTTCGGCTACG
Source organism: Binatia bacterium (assembly GCA_050735855.1). Taxonomy (GTDB): domain Bacteria; phylum Desulfobacterota; class Binatia; order HRBIN30; family CADEER01; genus JBOHWA01. The sequence continues at coordinate 15,736 of JBOHWA010000742.1, read as the reverse complement.
TCGACCTCACCGGCGTCGATGTCGTCGTCCTCGACGAGGCCGACCGCATGCTCGACATGGGCTTCCTGCCCGACGTGCGCCGCATCCTCGCGGCGCTCCCGGCCACCCGGCAGACGCTGCTCTTCTCCGCCACCCTGGCGCCGAAGATCGTCGCCCTGGCGGGGGAGATCCTGCGCGACCCGGTGACCGTGACGGTCGATCAACAGCGGCCGGCGGACGGCATCGACCAGAGCCAATACCGCGTCGCCGACGGCGACAAGACGGCGCTGCTCACCTCCCTGCTGCGCCAGAGCGCGCTGCGCTCGGTGCTGGTCTTCGTCAAGCGCAAGGTCGACGCCGACCGCCTGGCGAGAGCCGTGACGCGCAGCGGCGTCGAGGCGACCAGCCTGCACTCCGACCGTACGCAGGAAGAGCGCACCGCGGCGCTGGAAGCCTTTCGCCGCGGCGACTGCCCGGTGCTGGTGGCGACCGACGTCGCCGGCCGCGGGCTCGATATCAGCGGGATCTCGCACGTCATCAACTTCGACGTGCCGCGCTGCCCGGCCGACTACATCCACCGCGCCGGCCGCACGGCGCGCGCCGGCGCGACCGGATCGGTGATCACCTTCGTCGCGCCGGACGACGAGGGCCGCCTGGCGGAGATCCAGAGCGAGCTCGGCATGGCGGTGCCGCACGGCCGCCCGCCGGAGCGCGGTGACGCGCGACGGGAGACGGGCGACCGCAGACGCGAAGGCGATCGCGGCTCGCGCGGGTCGCGCCGCCGCCCGCGGGCCAGTGCGCCAGCGCGCGCCTGTCCCTGAATCGCCGTCACACTACGAGGGGACACGGTCCGCCGTGTCCCTTTCCCTGCCGTGCACGGGCCGCCGTCACCACTGCCGGCCGATCACACCCCCCAGCCAGACCGCGGCCAGACAGGTCGCCAGGCTGAGCAGCACGTTGCCGATCCCGGCGGCGAAGGCTCCATCGCGCATCAGGGCGATGGTTTCGTAGCCGAAGGTCGACATCGTCGTGAAGCCGCCGCAGAAGCCGACGCCGAGCAGCAGCCGTGCATGGGTGCCGAGCTCGCCGCGCTCGATGGTGAGGGCGACGAGCAGGCCGAGGACGAAACTGCCGGCGATGTTGACCACCAGCGTCCCGAACGGAAACGGGCTGCCGGTGTGAAACTGCACCCAGCTGACGATCCAGTAGCGCGCCACGCTGCCGGCCATGCCGCCGAGAGCCACGAGCAGGACGTTCGTCACCGCCCGCTTGAACCACAGCCGCTGGCGCCGGGCAATCGAGCCCCCGCACTACTTCTCTGTGGACAAGCTGCGAAGCGGTCTGCTAGCCAGCCGACGAGCATGAGTCGCGCGCAGCCGATCAAGACCAAGCCGGGCCAGAAGACCGGCGAGCTGGTGGTCACCCTGCCGCCCGGCTGGGACCTGCGCCTGCGCCGCGTGCTGCGCGAGCTGATGGCCGACACGCTGCCCGACGCGCGCGAGGACGGCCTCACGCCGCAGCAGCGCGAGGCGCGCATCGCGCTGCGCCAGAAGCGCATGCGCGACGCGATGTGCCGCTTCGTCAGCGAGCTGCTCACCGCCGACATCATCGGCAAGGAAGTGGCCCTGTCGACGCGCAATCGCTTCGGCCGGCGCACCGGCTCGCTGCGCGAGCACGTCGCGGCCATCCTGCGCGAAGCGGCGCGCTGAGCGCTCTCTTCTGCGGGGCAGAGGGCCCCGCCCCTGCTTCGACCGGCTCAGCACGAACGGATGGCCCGTCCCGGCTTTGCCCAAGAAAGCAGAAGGCGACAACGGATTGCGCGGATTGAACGGATTTCTGAGCCCTACTGCGTGAAATCCGTTCAATCCGCGTGATCCGTTGTTGGTTTTTCTGAGTTCGTAGGCACAGCCGCCCGCCCCGTCTCCTGCCGTTCGCGCCGAGTCCCCTCTCGTTCCGTTCGCCCTGAGCTCGCGCTGCCAGGCGCTTCAGCCGGCTTTGAACGGGCGGTCCGGCCACCAGGGGTAGAACGGCGGCAGGTCGGTGGTCGGGCTCATGCTGAACTGCGCCGGGCGCTTCTGCAGGAAGGCGGTGACGCCCTCGGCGGCGTCGGCCGAGCGCCCCATGTAGTAGATGCACTTCGAGTCGACCTGGTGTGCGGCCATCGGGTGGTCGGCGCCGAGCATGCGCCACATGAGCCCGCGCGTCAGGGCGACCGAGACCGCCGAGGTGTTGTCGGCGATCTCGCGCGCCAGCGTCTGCGCGGCGGGCAGGAGGTCGGCGGCCGGCAGGACGCGGCTGACCAACCGGCCGGCGAGCGCTTCGGCGGCGGGAAAGACGCGGCCGCTGTAGGTCCATTCGAGCGCCTGGCTGATGCCGACCACGCGCGGCAGGAACCAGCTCGAGCAGGCCTCGGGAACGATGCCGCGGCGGGCGAAGACGAAGCCGAAGCGGGCGCTGTCGGCCGCCAGGCGGACGTCCATCGGCAGCGTCATGGTAGCGCCGACCCCGACCGCCGGCCCGTTGATCGCGGCGATGATCGGCTTGCGCAACTCGAAGATGCGCAGCGCCACCACGCCGCCGCCGTCGCGGTGGTCATCGATGCCCTGCGGCTGGCCGGCGTAGTCGAATGCGCCGCCGCCGCCGCTCAGGTCGGCGCCGGCGCAGAAGGCCCGCCCGGCGCCGGTGACGATGATGGCGCGCACCGCGTCGTCGGCGTCGGCGCGATCGAAGGCGTCGAGCAGCTCGACGGCCATGCGCTCGGTGAATGCATTGAGCTTGTCGGGGCGATGCAGCGTGATGATCAGCACGCCGTCAGCCAGCTCGTAGCGGATGTCCTGGTAGTCCATCGTAGTTCTCCTTGTGCCGTGTCCCGCCGCAGTGGCGGCGGTCGGACCGCGTGGGGTGCGATCACACCCGTTCGGCGGCGCGCAGCTTGGCGCTGGCGGCGCGGCTGTTGGTGCCGATCTCGGCGTCGCTGGCGGCAATGGGGCGTTTGGTGAGGATGCGGACGTGGCCCGCCTGCTGTTGGGCGCGCAGGAAGTGCTTCACCAGGCGATCCTCGCCGGAATGGAAGGCGATCACCACCAGGCGGCCGCCGGGGGCCAGCGCGTCGACCGCTTGCGGCAGCGCCTGTTGGACCGCGCCGAGCTCGTCGTTGGCGGTGATGCGCAGGGCCTGAAAGATGCGCGCCGCATCGCGGCCGGCGCGCCAGCGGACGCCGGCCGGCAGCGACTGCTCGATGGCGGCGAGCAGGCCGCTGGTGGTGGTGACCGGTGTATCGCGTCGCCGGGCGACCAGCGTGCGGGCGATGCGCGAGGCGAAGCGCTCCTCGCCGTGGCTGCGGAAGAGGGCGGTGAGCTCGTCGGCGTCGCGCTCGGCGAGGATGTCGGCGGCGCTCTCGCAGGCGTCGTCGGTCGGGTCGAAGCGCATGTCGAGCGGCTCGTCGCGGGCGAAGGAGAAGCCGCGGCCGCTGGCGTCGAGATGGAAGGAGCTGAGGCCGAGGTCGAAGAGGATGCCGTCGACCGGGCCGAAGTTGTGCTCGGCGATGACGGGCGCGAGCCTGGCGAAGCTGGCGGTGGCGACCAGCAGCCGCCCGCCCTCGATCGCGCTGCTGTGGCGCTGGCGCAACGCGGCCAGCAGGGCCGGATCGCGGTCGATGCCGAGCACGCGGCCGTCGGGGGCGGTGGCGTCGAGCACGGCGCCGGCATGGCCGCCGCCGTTGACGGTGCAATCGACGTAGCGCCCGCCCGGCTGCGGCGCCAGGTGCTCGAGCACCTCGGCGAGCATGACGGGGACGTGCACGGGGTCGGTCACGCCTGCCGGCTATCGACTCGCTGCAGGGGATGCAAGATGCCGGCGGGGACGTCGCCGCCGTGCGTCCAAGGTCCACCGCGCTGGGCCCGAACGTGGAGGGCGCCGGGCGGTTGAGCAGGCCGGCGTAGAGCGCGCGGTAGCGGGTGGCGCTCTGGGTCCATGAGCGGTCGAGGCTCATGCAGTGGCGCATCAGCGCGCGCCAGGCGGGTGGCGCGTCGGTGAAGAGTTGCCAGGCGCGCAGCACCGCTTCGGCGAGGTGGTGGGCGTCGAAGACGGTGAAGCTGAAGCCCGAGGCGGTGCCGTCGGCGCGCGCCGCGGGGCTGGCATCGACCACCGTGTCGCGCAGGCCGCCGGTGGCGTGCACGACCGGCAGGGTGCCGTAGCGCTGGCTGTACATCTGGTTGAGCCCGCACGGTTCATACTGGCTCGGCATGAGGAACGCGTCGGCGCCGGCTTCGATGAGGTGGGCGTACGGCTCGTCGAAGCCCACCGTCAGCGAGACGCGCTCGGGCAGGGCGGTGGCGAGGGCGCGCAGGCGCGCCTCGATAGCGGCGTCGCCGGAGCCCAGCAGCACGAGTTGCACGTCGAGCGGCGCCAACAGCGGCATCGCGTCGGCGATCAGCGGCATGCCTTTCTGCCAGTCGAAGCGGCTGATGGCGGCGAGCACGAACGCCTCGGGCCGCGGCGGCAGCCCGGCGCGCCGCTGCAGTGCCGCTTTGCAGGCGGCCTTGCCGCCGAGATCGGCGGTGTCGTAGCGCGCCGGCAGATGTGGATCGGTGGCCGGATCCCAGCGCCGCGTGTCGATGCCGTTGAGGATACCGGTCAGCGCCGCCTGCCGGGCGCGCAGCTCGCCGTCCAGCCCGGCGCCGCCGGCCGGCGTCTGGATCTCGAGTGCGTAGCTCGGCGAGACGGTGGTCAGGGCGTCGGCGAACAGCAGGCCACCCTTCATCAGGTTCAGCGCGCCGAAGTACTCGAGCGCGCCCGGATGATAGAGCGCCGGGTCGAGGCCGGTGACGGCGAGCTGCTCGGCGCCGAAGCGCCCCTGGTAGGCGAGGTTGTGCACCGTGAACACGCAGCGCGCGTTGGCGAAGAGCGGCAGGCGATAGCGCGTGCGCAGGTAGACGGCGGCGAGCGCCGTCGGCCAGTCGTTCAGGTGGACGATGTCGGGCGCGAGGCCGCGCGCCAGCCAGTACTCGAGCGCCGCGCGGCAGAGGAAGGTGTAGCGCGCGGCGTTGTCGGGGTAGTCGCCGCCGTCGGGGCCGACGTAGAGCGACGGGCGGTCGTAGAAACCGTCCTCGACGACGAAGACGAAGCGACAGCCGTCCTGCTCGAGCGTCCGGTAGCGGACGCGGTGCGGCGTGCCGCCGACCTGCAGCAGCGGCCCCTCGTCGTCCACCGTCGGCCGGCCGGCGAGCGCGGCGGCGGCGCTGCGGTACAGGGGGCTGAAGATGGTGACCTCGTCGCCCAACCCGGCCAGTGCCGCCGGCAGGGCGGCCGAGACGTCGGCGAGTCCGCCGGTTTTGCTGAAGGGGTGAACCTCCGAGGTGAGGAACGCGACGCGCATGGCGGGGAAGGTGGTGCGGCGGCGGCGCCGCCGGGTCAGCCCGGTTCGGTGCCTTCGGGGGTGATCTTCACCGAGCCCGGCTCGTGCAGGCGCGGTTGGATGCTGCCCGGCGGCGGCAGCGAGCTGCTCTGCAGGAGGGGGCCGTCGCGCGGGACGATGGCGCCCTTGGGGATGACGACGATGCCGCTCGAGCTGACGTGGAAGCGGGCCGCGTCGGCCGCACGATCCTCGCCGATGACGGTGCCGTCCTCGATGGTCACGTACTTGTCGCAGATGACCCGGCGCAGGCGGACGCTGCGGCCGATGTTGGCGCCCTGCATGAGGATGGACTGGTCGATCTGGCAGTAGCTGTGGACGAAGACGTTGTTGAAGACCACCGAGTTGAGCACCCGGCCGCCGGAGATGATCGCGCCGTTGGCCAGGATGCTGTTCAGGGCCATGCCGGCGCGGCCCTCGAGATCGAAGACGAACTTGACCGGCGGGTACTGCAGCATCACCGAGCGGATCGGCCAGGCATGGTTGTACAGGTTGAGCAGTGGCGCGACGCTGCGCAGGTCCATGGTGGCGTCGAAGTACGAGTCCATCGTGCCGACGTCGCGCCAGTAGCCGCGCTCGCGATCGCCTTCGCCGGGCACGACGTTGTCGAGGAAGTTGTAGGCGTAGACCGGATAGCGGGCGATCATCGCCGGGATCACATCCTTGCCGAAATCCTTCGACGAATCCTGGTTGGCGTGATCCTCGTGCAGCACCTCTTCGAGCACCGCGGTGTTGAAGATGTAGTTGCCCATCGAGACCAGGGTCTTGGTCGGCTCGCCCGGGATGGGCTTCGGGACGGCCGGCTTCTCCTCGAAGCCGACGATGCGCCACTGGTCGTCGACCTCGATGATGCCGAACTTGCCGGCCGCCTCGGCGCGGTCGTAGGGCAGGGCGGCGACCGTGCAGCCGGCGTGGTGCTCGCGATGGAAGTCCATCATCTGGCGGACGTCCATCTTGTAGATGTGGTCGCCGCCGAAGATGGCGGTGTCGACCGGCAGCTCGTCCTGGATGATGCTGAGGTTCTGGTAGATCGCGTCGGCGGTGCCCGAGTACCAGCCCGATTCGCCGACGCCCTGGTGGGCCGGGATCGGATCGACGTAGTGCTCGGCCAGCGAACCGAAGTTGAAGCCGCGGTTCAGATGGATGAGCAGCGAGTTGCTGCGGTACTGGGTCAGGACCTTGATGCGAAAGAAGCCGCTGTTGATGAAGTTGCTGAGGACGAAGTCGATGATCCGGTAGCGGCCGCCGAAGGGCACAGCGGGTTTGGCGCGGTCGCGGGTGAGCGGGTAGAGCCGCTCACCACGGCCGCCGGCGAGGATCATGACGAGGACATCGATCATCTGCCGCCCATTCCTCTCACCGCCGCCGGCCTCCCGCCGGATTTTGCAGTGTGGGCGGAGAATATCAAGGGCCGATGTGGAGGGCGGGAGCGAGCTCCCGCCCTCCACATCAGGCGGCGCGACGCGGGCCGCGTTCGCCGCTGCGCAGCTGATGGCGGCCGCGGCCGGCCTGCAGGCGGGGGCGTCGGAAGGCGCGCGGGCGGGTCTGCCATTGGGCCAGCGCCTGGCGCACGCGGCCGACATCGAGGCTGAGGACGTCGCAGATCGCCGCGAAGGTGAACGGTGCGCCGCGGTCGTCGCTGGCGAACCATTGCTCCGCCTCGCGGTGCAGGACCTTGCGCTCGGCGTTGTAGCCGCCGGCGACCAGCACGGCGATTGCGTCCTCCAGCACCGCCACCATCAGGCGCTTCTCGGGCTCGCTGCGCGGGTCCGCCAGGGCCGTCCAGAACTGGCTCGGCAGCACCGTATCGTCGCCGCCGAGCTCGCCGTCGTCCAACTCGATCCGCCTCAGTCCCTGCTGGCCCATGTCGCAATCCACCCCTTACCCGCACAGATGCGCCGAATCGCAGAAAAGTTCCCTACCCAGGCTACGGACTGCCCAGGCGGTTGGATTGGCCCGCCACGCGGCCGGTATCCGCGCCGCAACGGGCGGCAGCGGCGGGTGAACCGTCGTCGGCTCGTCCGCCGGCCGGCGACTGGGGCTCAGGCGCGGCCGCTGCCGATGGCGCGCAGCTGGCTCGGAGTCAGAAACCACTCGAGCAGGCCGGCGGCACGCGGGGGCAGGCTGCCGACGTCGATGGCGGCGACCGACGCCTTGCGGAACGGCAGTGGGGCCAGACTGGCGGATCCGGTGAGCAGCAGCGACGCCAGCTCACCGAGGTCGGGCTGATGGCCGACCAGCATCACGTGGCGAGCGCCACGGGCGATGCGCAGCGCCTTGACGATCTCGGCGGCCGGGGTGGCGCCGGCGGCCAGCGGGGGGAAGATCTCGACGCCCACCGTCGGGGCGAGGACACCGGCCGCCAGCCGGGCGGTCTCCTCGGCGCGGCGCAGCGGGCTGGAGAGAATCAGGTCGGGGGCGACGCCGATGGCGCGCAGCCCGATCGCCACCTGCGTGGTCTTGCGCACGCCCTCGGCGGTGAGGGCACGGTCGGCATCCTGCATCGTCGGCGACGGCTCGGCGGCGATGCCGTGCCGCATCAGGTAGAGCGTGGCGCTCATACGTCGCTGTTTGGCACGCCGGCGCGACCCCGACAACTCCCCGCGCCGCGCCTATGCGGGGGCGGCGACCTGCAGGGTCTTGAGCAGCGCGCGGCACTGGCGGCGGGTGCGCTTGGCGCTGAAGCGCCGCCAGGCGCGGTGGAAATCGGCTTGTGCGGCGCCGGCGCGGCGCAGCTCGTCGTCGGCCAACGCGGCGAGCGGGGCGCCACCGTCGGGGGCGGCGTGCTCGGCGCGCAATGCGGCGACGGCGACCATGGCGTCGTTGAAGCGGCCGAGGACCTCCTGCAGTTTGGCGAGCTGACCGGTGACGCGGCGCCCCGGCCCGCCGGTGATCGGGCTGAGCGCCTCGAGCAGGTAGCGCAGCCGCTTGGAGCGCAGGCGCAGGGCGTGCAGGTCCTTGGCCTCGGGCAACTCGCCGATGGCCTGGCCGCGCGCCAGGATCTTGCGCAGCACGCGCTTGACGGCGCGGCGACCGACGCGGGCGACCGGCTCGGCCGCATCGCCGCGCACGCGGGCCGGCAGCGGGCCGAGGGCAAAGCGCTCGAGTTGCAGGAGCAGGGTGCGATAGCGGCGGCCGTCGAGCAGGGCGCCGAGCGCCACGCGGCGCGCGGCGCACTCGATCGCCATGCGGCGGCGGAAGCCGTCGAGGCGGCGGCGCGCGGCGGGGGCCAGGCGCTGCCGGTGCCAGAGCAGGTTGGCGAGCTGCACGTCGAGATCGCGCACGCGGCCGAGCTCCTGGCCGAGCCAACGTAGCTCGTCGTTCAACACCGCGCGGCGGCCTGCCGGCAGGGCGGCGCCGTAGGTGCGCAGGGTGGCGCGCAGGCGGCGGACCGTGACGCGCATCTGGTGCAGCGATTCGGGGTCGCGCCCGCGGCGGGTCCCCGGATCGCTGGCGCGCAGCCGCGCCAGCAGGGCGGCGACGAGCTTGCGCGCGGCGATCGCCACACGGTCGTCCGCCTGCAGCGGCGCCTGTATCGGGATGTCGCCATACAACGCGGTGAAGCCGCGCTCGAACTTGGATGCGGGCGAGGGGACGAGGCCGAACTGGTCCTGCAGCAGATGGTGGCAGGCGGTGAGGTCCTCGGTGGCGCCGTCGCGCCGTTCGATCTCCACCTCGCAGAACGGCGGCCCGACCGGCTCACCGGCCGCGTTGCGCACCTGCACCGCGTCGAGCGCCATCTCGGCGAGCACCCGCGTCGCGCCGGCGGGCTGCAGATCGAGGCGGCGGCGCTGGATGTCGGTGCGCAGGATCGCCGTCAGGCGCCGGCCGAGCACCAGGGCGGCGAGATGGAGGCGCAGCGGCCCGTCGGGCAGCGCGAACGGCAGCTTCGGCTGGGCCGCCAACGCGACGGTGAGCTCCGGGCGCTCGTGCAGTGCGCCGTGGACGCTGCCGCTCCACTTGGCGGTGGCCTCCCACGCGCTGCCGTTGTGGCGCAGGCGCAGCGCGACGCCGGCGCGCGTCAGCGCATGGTCGCGCGTGTCCAGGTAGATCGACTCGAGCGCCAGCGTCGGGCGCGGCTGCAGCCGATACGGACCGAGGGTGCGCAGGCGCGCCAGCGCGGCGAGGACGTCGAGGTCGGCGGCGGCGAGCTTGACCTCGATCTCGGGTGGGATCGCGTCGGGGTCCGCTGTCATGGGTGTCGGTTCGGCGAGAACGATGGTGGGGCCGGCTCGCGCGAGCGGCACGGATTCAGCCGCATGTCATCTGGCGCGGCAGCTATGGAACAACTCGAAACTCGACGTCAAGGCCGAGGACGTCCTGCAGCAGCCCGACGCGCTGGCGCGCTTCCCACAGCTCCAGCTGCGCGTCGCCGGCGGTGGTGAGTTGCAGGACGAGGCGCCCGCCGCGCCGCGTGACGGTGATGTCGCGCACGACGCCGTAGTGGGTGCGGTCGCAGGCGTCGGCGATGCGCAGCACGGCGCTCAGCGCCCGCACCGTGTGGCGCGCCTTCTGCTGCAAGGCGCGGTAGGCCGGATCGGACGGCTTGGGGGCCGACTTGCGATGATAGCGCGCCACCAGCCCGATGATCTCGAGCTCGTCGCGCCGGAATCCGAGCAGCTCGCCATTGGTGATCAGGTAGTACGAGTGGCGGTGGTGATTCTGGTGATCGATGTGGTGCCCGACGTCGTGCAGCCGCGCCGCGTACTCGAGCAGCTCGCGCGCGTCGGCGTCGACCTTCAGACCGTCCTCGAGCTGATCGAACAGGCGCAGCGCCAGGCGGGCGATGCGCGGGCCGTGGTCGCCGACCTCACCCAGGTGGCGCGCCAGGCGGGCGACGCTGCGGCCGCGCGGCGTGCTGTAGCGTTCGGTCTCCTCGATGCCCTTGCGGTGGCGGGCGATGAAGTCGAGCATGACCCCTTCGCGCAGCGCCCAGGTGCAGGCGACCACCTGCTTGGCGCCGACGCGGGTGAGCACGAAGTCGGCCAGCACGGCCCCGGCGACGATGAGATCGGCGCGCTTGGCGTCGAGGCCCTTGATGCGCAGGCGCTGCTCGCGATCGGCCCGCGTCAGCTGGCGCCGCACGCGGCTCATCTCCGCGGCGTCGACGGTGAAGTTGTTGAGGTGCAGCTCGGGCGTCTCGCCGCGCAGGTGCCCGGCGATGCCGATCAGGTTGAGCATCGTGCCCGAGGTGCCGACGACGCGCCGGACGCGCCGCTTGCGCAGGTCGTCGAGCAGCGGGTCGAGCTGCTCGGCCAGATAGGCCTCGAACGCGGCGAGCGCCTTGGCATCGGGCGGGTCGTCGCCCAGGAAGCGTTCGCTCAGACGCGCCACGCCGAGCTTGAAGCTCTCCAACACCACCGGCTCCTCGCGCTCGATCAGGATGAACTCGGCGCTGCCGCCGCCGATGTCGACGATCAGGGTCGGCTTGCCGCTCAGATCGATGGCGTGGCGCACGCCGAGGTAGATGAGACGCGCCTCCTCGCGGCCGGGGATGACCTTGACCCGCAGGCCGACATCGTCGGCCACCTGCTGGATGAAGTCGCCGCCGTTGGCCGCTTCGCGCACCGCGCTGGTGGCGACCGCGGTGATCCGGGTGACGCCCTGGCGCTCGGCGAGGGTGCGGAAGTTCGCCAGGGTGCGCACCCCGGCCTCGATCGCCTGTGGCGACAGGCGGCCCTTGCTGAGCGTGCGCCTGCCGAGCCGCACCATCTCCTTGGCGCGGTCGAGCACGTGGAAGCGTCCGTCCGCCTCCACCTGCGCTACGACCATGTGTATGGAATTGCTGCCGACGTCGACAGCGGCGATTCGCATATCGAGACCCGCTACCGCCTCCACCTCATCCAACCCCTCTCCACACTCAGCGAGGTGCTGCTATAGCACGGATCGCTGCCCGCTCCAGGGCCGCGGCGGGTCCGGATGCCCGCCAGCGCCGATCGTCTACGGCAGGCGCACGGCGCAGGTGCAACCGGGCACCGGCGAGCCGCCCTGCGAACAGGTCTCCACCGTGCAGGCGAGATCGGCCAGCGTCGGGACTGGCTGACTCGTGCAGCGGTCGAACGTCGCCGTGAACAGCATGCCCAACGGTGTGTTGCGCGACACCAGAACGCGCACGGCGTAGTCGAGGTCGTTGCGCGAGAAAGACGTCGGGATCGGCGGCGGCGCCACGATACGGGCCTGCACACTGGCGACGTTGCCAGTCCCGGGGATGCTCAGGCGCGTGCTGTTGTAGCCCAGCAGCACCTGCGCCGTCGTCGGTGCGAAGCCGAGCGGCTGCACGAGATCGACCACGAACGGGCTGGTTGGTGCCGTCGCGGCGCACGGGCCGATGACACAGTCGGCCGGGCAGTTGGCGCAGGTTTCACCCGGCTCCAGCACGCGGTTGCCACAACTTGAGGAGCCGGCGGTCGGCGTGAAGGTCGCGGTGGGTGTGGCGCTGGGCGTGGGGACACCCCCCGGCGGTGTCGGTGTCTCGCTCGGGGTGGCGGTGATGGTGCGCGTCTCGGTTGGCGTCGCCGTCGGCCCGGCGGGTGTCTGTGTGGACGTGCCGGTCTCCGTCGCGCTGGCTGTGGCCGTCGGTGTGGCGCTGCGGGTCGGGGTGGCGACCGGCGCGTCGCCCTTGTCCTTGAACTGCGCCGCGTCGTTCTTGATTGGGGGACCACTGAAGCGTGCCTCCCAGCAGCGGCCGGCCGCGACCGTATTCTTCAGTTGGACGACGACCTGCGGGTCCTGCGCCAGCGGCAGCGCCGGCATGTCGAGGGCCGGTCCCTTGCCCTTGACGATGATTTTGGCCTTGCCGTCGACACCGGTCTTCAGGATCACCTTCGAGATGCCGGCCTGGGCGGCGGCAGGATCCTTGTACTTGAAGCCGGAGCCGGAGGCGCTCCAGCCGGTGCCGGGGTCGACGCGGGCAGCGAGCTTGAGGGCCGGGACGCCGGCGGTCTGGTCGTAGACGCACAGCGTATAGGTCGTGGCGGCGAGTGGGTCGCCGAGGTCGGCGCTCGACGTCGCCTCGCCCCGGGTCCACTTCCACACGAGCTTGTCGCCTTCACCTCCCCTGTTCTTCAGCAGCAGGCGCGCCTTGTCGACGGCGACCGGCTGCCTGCAGCCGACCAGCGGCTGTGGGCCGCAGTTTGGGTCGGGAGTCGGCGTCGAGGTGATCGTCGGCGTCGGGGTCAGGGTGAAGGTCAGCGTGGGCGTGTTGGTGACCGTTGGCGTCGGGGTCGGGGTCGGGGTGTCGGTCACCGTGGCGGTATTGGTGGCGGTGCGCGTCGCGGTATTGGTAGAGGTCGAGGTGGGTGTTGCGGTCGGCAGCGCCAGGTTCAACACCAAGCGGGGCCGCTGCGCGAGCACACCTTCGCGCGCGGTGTAGTCGACGTTGCCGTTCTGATTTTCCTCGCGCTTGCGCACCATCCAGCCGACGTTTGGCGCGCCGGTGATAAATGCCGCCACGTCGGCGGTGACGTTCCAACTCAGATACTGGCCGACCAGCGCGTCGGTTTGGGTGACCGAGCCCGTCGCAGCCGCCTGGAATGTGCCGCCCGCCCACTGGGCGGCGCAGTCCGGCGAGCTGTTCGCCGGGTTGGTGTCGATCGGACAGTTGAACGTGGCGCCCGCCTCGCTCCAGTCGGCGGTCAGGCGATGCGCATCGACGGCCCGCCCGGGGGCGCCCCAGTTGTTGGCGCTCTCGACATAGAGCTCGAGGCTGGCGGAGAGCAGGATCATGCCGGCGGCCGCGCCGGCGATGGCGCTCTGGTCGAAGCGCAGCACGGCGCGATTCGGTCCCGACCGCACGCGCAGGAAGGTCTCTGTACCCTCGTTGCTGTTCGGAGCGCCCTCGCGCAGGTAGGTGTCGGCGACCGCCGGCAACGTCACGACCGCCGCGTGCAGGGGTGTCGTTCCCAAGGCCACGGCCGCCACCATCACCCATGTCAGACCAAATGCACGCATCGCGCTCTCCCCCGACCTTGCGGGGAGCACCACGGTACGTTGCGCCGCGGTGCCCTCGGTGTCTCCAGCCCACGCAGGGCTACCAGCGGAACGTGACGGCGCTGTTACGTACGGGTGATGTTTCGCGCCGCAGTACACGCGAGCGTTGGCGGGCGCCGGTTCCTCGGCGTGCTTCGACAACCTCAGCACCGACGGCAGGCCCCGTTCGCCCTGGGCCTGTCGAAGGGCCCCGACGGCCCGGCGCCCGCCAGGCGAATCATTGAGGCACGGCGCTCGGGCGAGTTCCCCGAATTGTCACCGCGCTGTCACGGAGCCGCAATCAAGCGCCTCTAGGGTCCATGGGCGTGCGACCGACGGGGCATTGGAGACCCCCCTTATCTCCGCCGCGGCGCGAGCACGTGGGGAGGGGCCGCGCGCGGCCCCTCCCGCTTCTTTTTCGCGGCGGTTTCGTCGAGACGTCACACAACTGTAACGGAGCCGTAACATTGGGAGAGCTAGTTGCCATGGCCAATACAGACCTAGGGGGGTCTCCAATGGCAGCAGAACGGTGGGTTCTAGCGGCGGGGTTGGTGTGTATCCTCAGCGCCAGCCAGCCATCAGCAGTCCGTGCGGAGGAAAAGCGGGTTGTCGACGAGTTGCTCGATATCCTGCGGGCGAACAAACAGATCAGCGAGCAGCAGTACCGGTCACTCAAGCAAAAAGCCGAGCAGGAGCGCCAGGAGGATCTGCGCAAGGCGAAGGAGGAGCCCTCGCCGGAGCCGACCGTGGCCGTCGCGGCCGTCCCGACGCCGGCGCCGAGCGCCGCGCCAGACACCATGCGGGCGTACTTCAAGAACGGCTACAATCTCGAAACCGCCGACGGCAACTTCAAGCTCAACATCGGCGCCAAGACGCAACTCGACTGGAACGTCTCCGACCCAGGCATTGGCGTCAAGCGGATGTTCGGCCTGCAGGGGACCTACACCGGCGTCGAGTTCCGCCGCGCCCGCATCGCGCTGGCCGGCACGGTATACAAAAACGTCGACTACAAGTTCGAGTACGACTTCGCCGACGGCTCGCCCGCGTTCAAGGACGTCTACATGGGCGTCAAGGGTCTGCCGATCGTCCAGTACGTGCGCGTCGGCCACTTCAAGGAGCCGTTCTCGCTCGAGGAGATCACCTCGGACGACTTCACGACCTTCATGGAGCGCAGCCTGCCGAACGCCTTTGCCCCATCGCGCAACACCGGCATCGCCGCGATGCCGGTCTTCTTCGAGGAGCACATGACGGTCACCGCCGGCGCCTTCCGCGAGACCAACAACTCCGGCTACGGCTACGGCAACGACCAGGAGTACAACGTCACGGCGCGCATCACCGGCGTGCCGGTCTACCGGGACGAGGGCCGCAACCTCATCCACCTCGGCCTCTCCTACAGCCATAAGTTCCGCCACATGGAGAACATCTCGTTCGCGCAGCGGCCGGAATCGCACCTCTTTCCGGTCAACCTGGTCAACACGCAGTCGATCGAGACCGACGGGGTCGACCTGATCAACCCCGAGATCGCCTTCGTGCGCGGGCCGCTCTCGGTGCAGGCCGAATATATGAACGCACTCGTCCAGCAGGTCGACGCGTCCAATCCGGATTTCGGCAGCTTCTACGTGTACGCCAGCTATTTCCTCACCGGCGAGCAGCGGCCCTACCGACTGGCGACTGGTGCGTTCGACCGCATCATGCCGCGCTCGAACTTCACCTCCGATCTCAAGCACTGGGGCGCCTGGGAGCTGGCGGCGCGCTTCTCGCGCCTCGATCTCGACTCCGAGGACATCGACGGCGGCACGCTCGACGACATCACCGCCGGCGTCAACTGGTACCTCAACCCGAACATGCGCATCACCGTCAACTATGTGTGGGCTCACCTGGAATCGGTAGGGGACAGCAACATCGCACAGGGCCGATTCCAATTGGCGTTCTGAGAAGGGAAGGAGTGCAGCGATGAACACGACGAGGGAAATGCACGGCGGCGGGAACGGCTCGCCGCAGTATCGCCTCTGGGTCGCCGCCGCGCGCCGAGCGGCGGGTGGCGCTCTCACGCTGCTGCTGGCGACCACGGCCGGCGCCGCGCCGGTGTCGGTCGATGCCGGGATCAAACCCTACGCCAAGGTCGGCGGCATCTCGGGCAACCTCAACAGCATCGGCTCGGATACGCTCAACAATCTGATGACGCTGTGGGCGGAGGGCTTCAAGAAGGCCTACCCGAACGTGCGCATCCAGATCGAGGGCAAGGGATCGTCGACCGCCCCGCCGGCGCTGATCTCCAACACCGCCCAACTCGGGCCGATGAGCCGCGCGATGAAGCCGAGCGAGATCGACGAGTTCGAGAAGAAGTTCGGGTACCCGCCGACCAAGATCCGCGTC